>BEHN01000019.1 GCA_002898535.1 bacterium HR11 | reverse complement strand
CGACATGGAAGGGATTGCTCACCGCCGTCGCTCGATGGGCGTTCCCACGCTTGAAGGAGCGGGGCCGGCTCCCTTTGGGACGGTTAATCGTACGTGATCTGCGGAGCCTGCATAAACCCTTTGAGCTAATGGATGGTTACCATTTGGAGACCTGGTTTGATGCCAAGGACTGCCTTCGCAACGCCGTTCGCATCCTTCGAGCGGCAGGTATAGACCCCGCCCAGGTGCAGGTGGGGTTTCCCCGTGAATCATAAAGCTCAGGTAAGTGGTTGAGGCAAGGGGTGGGGATGATCACTCGGGTGGAAGTCCTGTCGTATAAGTGTCTACGCTACATCTCTCAATCCCTGCGACGCTTCCAGGTCCTCATCGGACCCAACGCCAGCGGGAAAAGCACGTTTCTGGACGTATTGACCTTTTTGCGTGACCTGCTATGGCAAGGCGTCGAACCTGCCGTCCGTGAGCGGGCCCGGCAATTGGAGGAGCTCCTCTGGCGTCGGGAAGGCAACGCCTTTGAACTGGCCATTGACATGCGACTACCGGAAGGATTGACCGAAAGGCTCAAGGATCCCAAGGATTCCGCCCATTACCCCTACGTGCGCTATGAAGTCCGTGTCGGTCGGCGGGAAGACGGAAGCATCGGGCTGCTGGCAGAGAATTTCTGGTTGCTGAAGGAATCTGCCGTACACTCGAAAGGGGAACCCAAACGCCAGCTCCCCCTTTTCCCCCAAGACCTTCTGCCACCGCCGACCATCATGATCGAACCGGGTAAGCATACACCGCCGGGTTGGCGGAAAATCATGATGCGCACGCCGGAAGGGCGGGTATATATTCGCTCAGAGACCACGGATTGGAATTTCCCACTCCGGCCTCCGTCAGGAAAAGCGGGGCTTATGGCCGTACCTGAGGAGGAGGACCGGTTCGGCGCGACCGTATGGACCCGTCGAGTCCTGTCGGAGGGCATCCAGCTCCTTCAGCTCAACAGTCGGCTGATGCGGTCCCCCTGCTCGCCCGATGCTCCGGTAAGCTTCCAGCCGGACGGGTCCAACCTGCCGATCCTCCTCCAGCGGTTGGGCCAAGACAGACTGCAACACTGGGTAGACCATGTCCGGACGGTCCTCCCAGACATCAAGACGATTCGTGTGGCCGAACGCGAGGAAGACCGACACCGGTACATCGAGGTGGAGTTCTGTTCGGGGCTAAAACTCCCTTCATGGCTCCTCTCTGACGGAACGCTACGATTTTTCGCCCTCACGCTACTGGCCTATTTGCCCGAAGCCGACAGGATTTACCTCATCGAAGAGCCGGAGAACGGCATCCACCCCCGAGCCGCGGAAGCCGTGTATCAATCGCTCTCATCGGCGTATGCGGGCCAAGTGCTCTGTGCGACTCACTCGCCGGTCTTTTTGAATCTTGCAGAGCCGAAAGACCTGTTGTGTTTCGCCCGGACAGAAAGCGGCGCTACGGACATCGTGAGTGGCGACCGCCATCCCAGGCTTCAAGAGTGGCGGCGAGAAGTCAGCCTGGGCGACCTCCTGGCCAGCGGGATTTTGGGGTGATGCGGGATCTCATCGTCTTGGTCGCAGACCTGGACATGGAGATGGCCGTCCGCGGACTGCTGTCACGCCCCCAAAGCATTGGGGATACGGCCTGTCACCTTCGAGATCATCCGTCATCCCCATAAGGACCCCGGTGTGCGCCGGAATGCTTCGGCTCTCCTGCAACCTTACCGGTCCGATTCTCGGTATGCGTTGGTCATGTTTGACCGGGAAGGATGCGGAGATGAGGAGAAGACGGCGCAACAATTAGAAGCCGCAGTACAAGATCAGCTGGATCAATCGGGATGGAGGGACCGATCTGTCGTCATCGTGCTGGATCCCGAGCTGGAGGTGTGGGTTTTTACCTCATCCCCTCACGTCGTGGAAGTCCTGGCAGGCGGCGATAGGGACCTCTGGTGCCAAGTCGTAGCCCGATACGGGGGTGGAGTGGGACGCAAACCGGAGCGACCCAAGGAGGCAGTGGAAGAAGTTTTGCAAAGGAGGGGGATTCCTCGCTCGTCAGCCTTGTATCATCAATTGGCCACACGGGTCAGCCTGAAAGGTTGCCAGGACCCTGCTTTCCATAAGTTTCGGGAGGCTCTCCGGCGTTGGTTTCCCCCGGACCGGCTCACGGGGGGAGGACGTGCAGGTGGGCCCGGTCGGCGCGGCCCGTCGAGTCGACGGCGACGACGGTGACCGGTCCCGGCGGAAGCCGGATGACCTGAACGCCGCCCGAGGCCGTCGAGCCGACGAACCGGTCGTTGACGAACCAGAAGATGCGACGGTCCGGCGCCGGCGTCACGGCCCGCAAGGGGATGCCGCCGCTTCCCCGGACGTCGGCGCTCAGCAGGTAGGTCGCCCCGTCCAGGGGGCTGAGGATGCGGAGCTCCGGGGCCGCCTCCGGTGGGCCGCACGACTCTGAGGGGGGCGGCTCGGTCGAAGCCGGCATGCCCAGAAAGGCCGCCGCCAGGGGCGGCAGGACGGTAAAGACCCGGGCCGTGACTTCGTCCGGGGCATAGGACCTCCAGGGGCACATCCGGCGGCCCGAGTCCCGCTCGACGAGCAGGCGCCGGTGGTAGGGACACGCCCGAAGCGGAGCGGCGTCCCGCACGGCGAGGACCCAGCGGACGCCGGGGCAGGCGTCGGTCGGCCGCTCCCCGGAGAAGGGGCACACGGGGACCCGCGTCAGGTCGGCGTCCGGCGGGGGCCGCAGTTCGGGGGCCGGCGCCGGCAGGGCGTTCAGGACGTCGAACATGAGGGGCGCCGCCAGCTCCCCGCCGACGATCCCTTCGGCGCCCTCGCCCGAGAAGTTGCCGACCCACACGCCGACGGTATAGCCCGCGTGGAAGCCGACGCTCCAGGCGTCCCGCCGTCCCCAGGAGGTCCCCGTCTTCCAGTAGACGGTCGCCCGGGGAAGCGTGACCGCTCGAAGGTGGGGGGCGTCGGGTCGGTCCCGCAGGGCCAAAGCCCGGCGGGTCAGGACGACGGCGCCGGGATGGAGGAGCCGGCGTTCGGTCTCCGGACGGGACGCGTCCTCGACGAGGACCGGCGGGCCGTGCCGGCCGTCCCGGGCCAGGGTCACGTACAGGTTCGTCAGGTCCAGGAGCCGCACCTCCAGGGCGCCCGTGATGACCGAGAGGCCGTAGTCCACGCCGGACCGGACGTCGATCCCGCCCCGTTCGAGGAGCCGGAGAAAGTCCCGGAATCCCGTCCGCCGGAGGAGGTGGACGAAGGGGACGTTCAGGGAATAGGCCAGGGCCTCCTCGGCCCGGACGAGGCCCCGGAACGTGCCGCTGAAGTTGACGGGCTGGTACCCCCGGATGCTCGTCGGATAGTCTTCTAAGAGCGTTTCCGTCGTGATGACCCCCTTCTGGAGGGCGAGAGCATACAGGAAGGGCTTCAGGGCCGAGCCCGGTGACCGGGGCGCCAGAAAGCCCGGGACCTGACCGTCGTGAGCCTCGTCCCAGTAGTCCAGGGACCCGACCAGGGCCCGGACCTTCCGCGTCGAGTTTTCGATGACGACGACGCTCACGTTCGTAGCCCCGTTCCGGTAGACCACGGGCCGATAGGCCTGGACGAGGCTCTCGACGGTCCGCTGAACGTCGGCGTCCAGGGTCGAACGGATGCGAGCCGCCTGGGGGAAGAGGGCGTGCAGATAGTCCGTAGCGTGGAGCGCCCGGGCCGGCATGGGCCGCAGGCCCGTCGGGACGCTTTCCCGCAGGGCCGACCGGTAGGCCGCTTCCGACAGGAGGCCGCAGGCCCGCATACGGGCCAGGACGCGGTCCCGAGCCTTTCTCACCTCGGACGGCGAAGCCCGCAGGAGGGAGCGGGACACGGGCGCCTGGGGCAGGCTCACCAGGAAGGCGACCTCGGCCGGCGTGAGCCGCCGGGGCGGGCGACCGAAGTAGGCCAGGGCCGCCGCCGTCACGCCCTCCAGGTTGCCGCCGTAAGGGGCCCGACTGAGGTAGAGTTCGAGAATCCGCCGCTTGCCCAGGCGAAGCTCGTACTGGAAGGCGCGAAGGGCCTCGACCAGCTTGGCCCGCCAGGTGCGGGGACGGGGCTCCACGATGCGGGCCGACTGCATCGAGAGGGTCGAGCCGCCCGAGACGATGCGGCCGGCCCGCACGTTCTGCCAGGCCGCCCGGAGGACGGCCAGGGGGTTCACGCCGGGATGAAACCAGAAGAAGCGGTCCTCAAAGCAGACCGTCGCCCGGACGAGGAGAGGGTCGATCTCGTCCAGACGGGCCTCGATGCGCCACTTCTCGTCGGGCGTCAGGAATATCCGCAAGACCTCCCCGCGGCGGTCGTAGACGACCTGAGAGTAGGGGGCATGGACCCCGGCCGGGAGCGGGGCCCGGCCCAGCGCGGCGACCCCCATCCCGGCCCACGCGACGAGGAGGCCCGGCCATCGTCGGCGAAAGGCCCGAAAGCCGTCGGGGAGGGCGTCACGCCGGGCCGGACCGCTGGCGGAGACGCTCGAGCTGGTCATAGGCACGCCCGCTGGTCAGGGCTTCCTCGGCCTGGGCCAGGCCCTCTTCGACCGTACCGACCCGACCGGCGGCCCAGAGGGCCAGGGCCGAGTTCACGAGCAGGGTGTCCCGCCGGGGGCCCCGGTCCCGATTCCGCAAGAGGTCCCCGATGATCTGGGCGTTCTCCTCCGGCGAACCGCCCCGCAGGTCCTCGACCGAGCCGGACCCGAGGCCCCAGGCCCGAGGGTTCAGACAATCCTCGTGAAAGGTCACGTCGGTCCCCTGCCGCTCGACCCGGACGACGTAGGTCTGGCCGAAGGAGGCGGCTTCGTCCATACCGGTCTCGTGATGGACCAGGAGGACCCGCTCGTGACCCAGGTGGGTAAATACAGGGGCCAAGCGCTCCAAGAGGTCCCGCCGGAAGACGCCGATCATCTGGTACCGCACGAAGGCCGGATTCGTGAGGGGTCCCAGGATGTTGAAGACGGTCCGGATGCCCAAATGCCGCCGGATCGGGGCGACGGCCTTCATGGCCGGATGGAAATAGGGTGCGAAGAGAAAGGTGAAGTGCGTGTCGTGAAGGAGCTGGGCGGCCTTCTCCGGCGTGTCGGGCCAGGCGATACCCAGGGCCTGCAGGACGTCGGCGCTCCCGCACTGGGAGGAGACGGCCCGATTGCCGTGCTTGACGACAGGCACACCCAGCGAGGACACGACGAAGGCCGCCGCCGTCGAGACGTTCCACGTATGGAAGCCGTCCCCGCCCGTGCCGCACGTGTCGACCGCCGTCCGCGTCAGGGGATGCTCGACCCGCCGGGCCTGCGAACGCATGGCGTCCGCCAGGCCGGCGATCTCCGAAGGGGCCTCCCCCCGCATGGCCAGGGCCGTCAGGACGGCGCCGACCAGCTCCGGCGGGAGTTCCCCAGAGGCGATGTCCTCGCCGAGCTGGCGGGCCGTCGCAAAGTCCAAGGCCGCCCCCTGCGTGACGGCCTTCAGGGCCTGCTGGGTCCGTCCCAAGCGGTCGCTCATCTCCGTAACCTCCCCGTCGGATGTTCGGTGTGGGGGGCCGGGTGTCAGGTCCTTCCGACGTCGAACACCCGACACCCGGCACCTATCTCCCAGGCTCCCAGCCGACCCGGGCCAGGGCCTCGACGCTCAGGCGGGCCCAGGGCGTGTACGCCTCGGGACGGGTCTTCACGTCCCGGACGAAGTCTTCCCAGGCCACCCAGCAATACTCGTAGACGTCCTCGGCGTCCGGCCGGACGGGACCGTCGTAGGAGCCGACCAAAACGGCGCAGTACTCGTTTTCGCAGGCGTCTCGGGCCGGGTGCCGGACGAAGTAGTTGAAGCCCGTCGCTTTTCGGACCCGAACGCCGGTGATGCCCATCTCCTTCCGAAGCGCCCGAGCGGCGGCCTGAGCATAAGTCTCCCGGCGGCCGTCCCGGTAGAGGACATGGCTGACGGCCGTCAGGTCCCACAGGCCGTCCCACAGCCAGTGGCGCCGACGTTGAAGCAAGACCCGGCCGGCCCGGTCGAACAGGATACAGACGAAGGCCCGGTGATGGAGGCCGTCGCCCCGATGGGCCTCGGCCCGAGAGGCATACCGGCCCGTGAAACGGTCCCGGTCGTCGACCAGGAGGACGATCTCGTCCCGTGCGCGCCGTTCCTTGTCCATATCCGGGAATTCGGCCCTGCGGGATTCGGGAGCTGGCCCGAACGGCCGGGCCCTCGAGCGACCCTACTGCCTTACGGCCCCACCGCCTATAATATATCCGACGCCGCCCTCTCTGACATCTTCGGCCCCCGAGGAGACGCCGTCATGACGGACCGACCCCCTGGGTTCCCCGACGCCGTCCGATGGCTCGACACGCCGGACGGGCGCTTCCGCATCTACAGCCTCCGCTACCTCGACGAGACGGGCCTGGCCGACACCCGGCGCCTGCCCTACTCGATCCGCATCCTCCTGGAGAACCTCCTGCGCCATTACGACGGCGAGGTCGTCCGGTGGGACGACGTCGTCGCCCTGGCCCGGTGGAACCCCCGGGACGTCCCCCGCCTCGAGATCCCCTTCCGGCCCGAGCGGGTCCTCCTGCAGGACTTTACGGGCGTCCCCTGCGTGGCCGACCTGGCGGCCATGCGGGCGGCCGTCCGGCGTCTCGGCGGAGACCCCCGGCGGGTCAACCCCGTCGTGCCGGTCGACCTCGTCATCGACCACTCGGTCCAGGTCGACTTCTTCGGGTCGGTCGACGCCTTCGAGCAGAATGTGGCGATGGAATACGAGCGGAACCGGGAGCGCTATGCCTTCCTCCGGTGGGCCCAGCGGGCCTTCCGCAACTTCCGGGTCGTCCCGCCCGGGACGGGCATCGTCCATCAGGTCAATCTCGAGTACCTGGCGTCGGTCGTCCAGGTCCGGACGGCCCCGGACGGGGTCCCCGAAGCCTTCCCCGACACGCTCGTCGGGACGGATTCGCATACGACGATGATCAACGGCCTCGGCGTCCTCGGCTGGGGCGTCGGCGGCATCGAGGCCGAGGCCGTCATGCTGGGCCAGCCCATCTACATGCTCGTCCCGGAAGTCATCGGCGTCCGCCTGACCGGCGAGCTCCCCGAGGGGGCGACGGCGACGGACCTCGTCCTGACGGTCACGCACCTTCTCCGGCAGAAGGGCGTCGTCGGCAAGTTCGTCGAGTTCTTCGGGCCCGGCGTCCGGAGCCTCCGGGTCGAGGACCGGGCGACCCTGGCGAATATGGCCCCCGAGTGCGGTTCGACGGTCAACCTGTTCCCCGTCGATGACGCCACGCTCGAGTACCTCCGGGGCACGGGGCGGGACCCCCGGCACGTCGAGCGGGTCGAGCGCTACATGAAGGCCCAGGGCCTGTTCTGGACGCCGGACGCCCCGGAGCCCCTGTACAGCGACGTCGTCGAGCTGGACCTCTCGACCGTCGAGCCGACCATCGCCGGCCCCCGGCGGCCCCACGACCGGGTCCCCCTGCGGACGGCCCGCCAGGCCTTCCGAGAAGCTCTGCGGACCTTCCTGCCGGCCGACGGGGCCTCGGCCTCCGTGGACGAGCTCGTCGGCCGCCGCGTGGAGGTCTCGCTGGACGGCCTGAAGACGGCCGTCGGTCACGGGAGCGTCGTCATCGCCGCCATCACGAGCTGTACGAACACGTCGAACCCGTCCGTCATGGTCGGGGCCGGCCTCCTGGCCAAGAAGGCCGTCGAGCGGGGCCTGACCGTGCCGCCCCACGTCAAGACGAGCCTGGCCCCGGGCTCCCGGGTCGTGACGGACTACCTGGCCGAATCGGGTCTCTTACCCTACTTGGAAGCCCTGCGGTTCCACCTCGTCGGTTACGGCTGTACGACGTGCATCGGCAACAGCGGCCCCCTGCCGGAGCCCGTCGCCCGAGCCATCGAGGAAAATGGCCTCGTGACCGTCGCCGTCCTGAGCGGCAACCGCAACTTCGAGGGCCGCATCAATCCCCACGTCCGGGCGAGCTACCTGATGTCGCCGCCCCTGGTCGTCGCTTACGCCCTGGCCGGGACGATGGACATCGACGTCCTGAACGAGCCCCTCGGTCGGGACCCCAACGGCCGGCCCGTCTACCTGCGAGACCTCTGGCCGACCCATGAAGAGGTTCGGTCCCTCATGCGGCGGGTCCTGAATCCGAGAGTCTTCCGGCGGCGGTATGCCCAGGTCTTTCGGGGCGACGCCCGGTGGCGGGCCCTGCCCGTCCCCCGCGGCGAGCTCTACCGATGGGACCCCGACTCGACCTACATCCAGGAGCCGCCCTTCTTCCGGGACCTGCCCCTGGAACCGCCGCCCCTGCAGGACATCCACGGCGCCCGCGTCCTCGTCCTCCTCGGCGATTCGGTCACGACGGACCACATCTCGCCGGCCGGGGCCATCCCCGAGAAGAGCCCCGCCGGCCAGTACCTCATCCGCCGGGGCGTCCCGCCGTCGGAGTTCAACACCTATGGCGCCCGCCGGGGCAATCACGAGGTCATGATCCGGGGCACTTTCGCCAACATCCGGCTCCGAAACCTCCTTCGGCGCCCGGGCGATGGAGGGTCCCTGCCCGAGGGCGGCTGGACGGTCTACCTGCCGACCGGCGAGGTCATGACCGTCTACGACGCCGCCATGCGCTACCGGGCCGACGGGACGCCCCTCATCGTCATCGCCGGCAAGGAGTACGGCTCGGGAAGCTCCCGGGACTGGGCCGCCAAGGGGACCTTCCTGCTGGGCGTCCGGGCCGTCTTGGCCGAGAGCTTCGAGCGGATCCACCGGAGCAACCTCGTCGGGATGGGCGTCCTGCCCCTGGAGTTCGAGCCGGGCCAGGACCGGGAGACGCTCGGCCTGACGGGCCATGAGGTCTTCCACATCGAGGGTATCGCCGAGGGCCTTCAGCCCCGGGCCCGGGTCCGCGTCCGGGCCGTCCGACCCGATGGGACGACGCAGACGTTTACGGCCATCGCCCGCCTCGACACGCCCGTCGAGGTCACGTACTACCGCTACGGGGGGATCCTGCCGTACGTCCTCCGGCAGATGGTAGGTGGTAGACAGTAAATGGTCACTGGGAACGTTCGTTCGAGTCTCGTCGAGCGGGTCCGGAAGATGCCGAATCAGCCGGGGGTCTACTTTTTTAAGGACCGCCGGGGCCGCTTCCTGTACATCGGGAAGGCCAATTCCCTTCGGGACCGGGTCCGCCAGTACTTTTCGGGCCACGACACCCGCCCGATGGTCCCCTACCTCCTCCGGGAGGCGGCCTACGTCGACTGGGTCGCGACCCAGACGCCCCTCGAGGCCCTCATCCTCGAGGCTCAGATGATCCGGCGGCACCAGCCCCGGTACAATGCCCTCCTGAAGGACACCCGCAACCTTCCGTACGTCCGCATCACCCTCCAGGAGCCGTATCCTCGGGCCGAGGTCGCCTTCCGCATCGAAAACGACGGGGCTCGCTACTTCGGGCCCTTCCTCTCGGTCGGCCACGCCCGCCGGGTCCTCCAGTTCGTCCACCGCATCTTCCGCATCCGGGCCTGCGACCTGCCCCTGGACGGGACCCGGACGTACCCCGTGTGCTTGCTGTACCACATCCGGCGGTGCTCGGGCCCCTGCATGCACTACATCGACCGGGACGCCTACCGGGCCGACGCCGAGGCCGCCGTCCGCTTCCTCGAGGGCGACCGGGCGGGCGTCCTGGCCGAGCTGGAACGCCGGATGCAAGAGCACGCCCGCCGGATGGAGTTCGAGGCGGCCGCCTTCTATCGGGACGCCGTCCGGGCCCTCCGGGACTGGACGCCGACGTCCCGCATCGTCGACCCGACCGGGCGGTCCGTCGACCTCGTCGGCGCCGCCGTCGAGGGCGGGCGCGTGGTCCTCGTCGTCTTCCTCATCCGCCACGGCCTCTTCGTGGACCGGCGGGAGTTCGTCTGGGACCGGCTCCCGGGCCTCGAGCCGCCGCCCGAGACGGAGGTCCTGCTCGACGACGAGTGGTGGGTCCAGGTCCTGACCCAGTTTTACCTGACGGTCGCCCAGCCGCCTGACGAGGTCTGGCTTCCCGTGGACCTGGCCGAGCGGTCTGAACTGGAGGCCTGGCTCGAGCGGCACTTCGGTCGGCCCGTCCGTCTTCGGGTCCCGGCTGAACTGTCGGACGCCGACCGGGACCGTCTCGAGTGGGTCGGCCACCACGCCCGTCAGCTCCTGCGGAGCGCCCCCGAGGGCGAGGCCGCCGACGAATATGCGACCCTCCGGTCGCTTCAGCACATGCTGAACCTGCCGACGTTTCCGTACCGCATCGAGGGCTTCGACATCTCGAACATCCAAGGGCAGTGGAACGTCGGCGGGGTCGTCGTCTTCGAGGGCGGTCGGCCCAAGAAGTCTGAATACCGGCGCTTTCGGATTCGGACCGTCGAGGGTCCCGACGACTACGCCTGCATGCGGGAGGCCGTCTACCGGCGCTACGCCGGTTCCCTGCGGGAGCGATTGCCACTTCCTGACCTGATCCTGATCGACGGCGGCCGGGGCCAGCTTCATGCGGCTCAAGAGGCCCTGGCCCAGGCCGGCTGTGGCCACATCCCCGTCATCGCCCTGGCGAAGCGAGAGGAAGAAATCTACGTGCCTACCTCGCCGGAGCCCCTCCGGTGGCCCCGCCATACACCGGCCCTGCGGCTCCTCCAGCACGTCCGGGACGAGGCCCACCGCTGGGTCATCGGCTACTACCGGCGTCTCCACCGCCGGGCCGAGCTTCAGTTGGCCCTGACGGAAGTCCCGGGCATCGGTCCCCGCCTGGCCCGTCGGCTCCTCGAACGCTTCGGGAGTCTGGACGTCCTGCGGGAGACCCCCGTCGAGGAGATCGCTCGGGTCGTCGGTCGCCGGCGGGCCGAAGCCCTTTACGCTTGGCTCCGGAAGGACTAAATTACAGTTGATACTGCGCGCGGTCGCCGATTCGACCGTGGGGCCTTCCAGATGGGAGGAATGCCCCTGTCCGCTCGGACAGGGCGCGGGCCCGTGAGGGAGGATGAGATCGGATCCCAGAGAGGAAAGGGTATGCGTGAGATCTTGAACGTGGGTCACGGCAACGCCGTGATCGCCAGCCGCATCATCGCCATCGTGTCGCCCCGTTCGGCTCCCATCAAGCGCCTCCGCAAGGAAGCCAAGCAGATGGGAAAGGTCATCGACGTGACGGAGGGCCGTCAGACCCGTTCCGTCCTGATCCTGGACACGGGTCACGTGGTCCTGTCGGCCCTGATGCCCGCCACGTTGGTCGCCCGTCTGTTGGGCAAGCGCCGCAAGCCAAAGGCCATCCAGTCGACGGAAGCGGCGTGATGCGAGGTGAACCGGTCTGGGCCCCTGAGGCCCAGGCCCGACACCCAGCACCGACTATTCCACCAACCCCAGGTCGGACCACTGGCGGAAGACCCGGCGGAGAGTCGCTTCCACGACGGCCACGACGCTGTCGAAGTAGGCCCGGGCCTCGGCCTCCGACAGGAACCGGAGCGTCTCGCCTTCGACCTGCATGACGGGACCCGGGAAGGGGTAGGCCTGCAGGCCCGGTCGGACGGGTGCCTGGAGGTCCTCCCGCCACAGGTCCCGGTAGACCCACTCGGGTCGGATTGCCTGGACGGCCGCCGTCTCGGCCGTCCCGCCGTGGCTTCCGGGCGGCCCCATGAAGTCGGGGACGGGCGCATGCTCCCACCACTCGAGGACGACAACTCCGCAAGCGGCCCTCCGGTGGACCCGCCGGGCGGCTTCCCGAACCTCAGCGGCTTGTCCCCCGTGGCCGTTCAGGACGACCAGCTTCCGGAAGCCCATCCGGGCCAGCTCGGCGAGCACGTGACCTGCGTAAGCTGTAAATAACCGAGCCGGGAGCGTCATCGAACCCGGGTAGTGCCGGAAGGAACTCGTCAGGCCGTAGTAAATAGGGGGCGCCACGACGGCCGGCAGGCGGGGTGCCAGCGCCTCGGCCAGGGCCAGGGGCACGAGGGCATCCGTCCCCAGCGGGATAACGCCGTGAGCCTCCATCGTCCCGACGGGCAAGAGGACCGTGTCGAACGTCCCGGGGACGAGGTCCCGGACCCACTGCCAAGGCCATTCCCACAGACGATACGAAGCGACACTCGTCATGGCGGACTGTGAAGTCAGGTCCCGGGTATCCGGTGCCGGGTCCCGGTTTTTAATAGGGCGAATGGCGAACGGCGAGTGGCGAGTGGCGAATAGCGAGTAGCGAATGGCGAATGGCGAATGGCGAATGGCGAGTAGCGAGTGGCGAATAGTTTGTAAAGTCCGGGATCGATATCGGACCCCGGCTCGCCGTCCCGCCGTCACGACGCCGCGTTGAAATAGCGCCCCCGCTCTTGCGAGCGGGGCTTGGATCCCTTTTCGGTCATTCGGGCGTTCGGCCCCTTCACGACGAATTTCCCGGGTTCCCGGACGTCCGGCATCCATCCGACCATGGACCATAGACCACAGACCATGGACCGGCTTGGGCCCCGGGGGTCTATGGTCCATGGTCCATGGTCTGTGGTCTGTGGTCTATGGTCCATGGTCGGATTGATGAGACCGGTTCTATTCTCCCGTTCCCGATCCCCATCCTGCATCCTGGTCGGGGTCCTCCCCCTCAATCCGTCGATTCCTCCGGTGTGGTCAGGATGTCCAGCCGGGAGGTCTCTCGGGACTCCTCTTGCAGGCAGGCTTGAAGCTCTTTCAGGAGATGGCCGGCCGTCTGGGAAAGGGACCGGTAGCCCTGTCGAGCCTCGTGGAGTTCCAAGGCCAGGTTGAGGGCCGTGATGAGGAACACGTGGGCCCGGTTCGTCTCTCCGGTGAGTTCCATGATCTGACGGGCCCGGGCCTCGACGTCCTGGAGGACCTGAATCAGGACGTCGTGGGGGACGGTGGTGCGTAATTGCAGTTGCACGCCCAGGATCTGAACCCGGACCGGCATGGGGCCTCATTCCAATTCGAGGTTCTCAAGCTCGCGCACGAGCTCGGCGACCTGGAGGCGGATGGCGTCCCGTTCGGCTTCCAAGGTTTCCAGGCGGGCTCGAAGTTTCTGGTTCTCCTGTTCCGTCGCGTCCGCTCTCTGCTGGAGGTCGTCTATCCGCCGCCGCAGGGCCTGATTCTCCGCCTCCAGGGCTTGGTATTTTTTGATGAGCCGCCGGACGTACTCGAGGAGCTGTTCGAGCGTCTGTTGCTCGGTCATGGGCGGCCCCGGCTGGTTCCACTCATCGGAAGCGGCTCCAACCTTGGGCCCGGGGCGGCTCCCCAGTCCTCGCCCGACGGCCTCGTCGGAAGGGACGGTCTTCGGCAATTCCCGGGAGACGGCGGTCGGCGGGCTGGCGTGCACGTCTCGGTCGGACCTGGAAGTCGCCAACGGAATCTCCTCGATGGCCCTGCTTATCGAGGCCTTCAGTTTAGCACAACCGTCACGTCTGATCAAAAAACTTCCGTTCCGGGATGATGGGGGAGGATTGATGCAAGATCCAGGATGCGGGATGGGGATCGGGAACGGGAGAATAGAACCGGTCTCATCAATCCGACCATGGACCATAGACCACAGACCACAGACCATGGACCATGGACCATAGACCCCCGGGGCCCAAGCCGGTCCATGGTCTGTGGCCTATGGTCCATGGTCGGATTGATGCCGGACGTCCGGGACCCGGGAAATTCGTCGTGAAGGGGCCGAACGCCCGAATGACCGAAAAGGGATCCAAGCCCCGCTCGCAAGAGCGGGGTCGCTATTTCAACGTGGCGTCGTGACGGCGGGACGGCGAGCCGGGGTCCGATATCGATCCCAGACCCTACAAACTATTCGCCACTCGCCATTCGCTACTCGCTATTCGCCACTCGCCGTTCGCCATTCGCCACTCGCCACTCGCTACTCGCTACTCGCCATTCGGTCTTCCCCCTGGCCCGGGGCCCGAGACCGGAAATGACCATGCGGGTTTCCGGCGATCCCGCACCCTGCATCTTGCATCCTGCATCCTGCCTTTTGTATCCTGCATCTCGCGTCGGAGGCATGGAGGCCCGAGATGAAGATCACGCGGGAGATGGTCGCTCACGTGGCCCAGCTGGCGGCCCTGGAGCTGACGGAGGCCGAGTACGCCCTGTACACCGAGCAGTTGAACCGCATCCTGGAATACATCGATCAGCTCCAGACGCTGGACCTGCGGGATGTCCCGCCCTTCCGGAACTGGGTCCCGCGCCCGCAGGCCTATCGGGACGACGTCCCGGCGCCCGGTCTGGACCGAGCGCAGGCCTTACGCAATGCGCCCCTGCACGACGATCAGTATTTCAAGGTCCCGAAGGTCATCGGAGGTGAGCGTTGAAGATTCCGACCGAGTGGTGGACGTGGACGGTCGACGACTTTCAGAGCGCTTACCGTCGGGGGACGCTTCATCCGCAAGAGGTCGTCCGGGCGTTTGCCGAACGGACGGAAGCCCTGGACCCGCAGGTCCGGGCCTTCCTCCACTGGGACGCCGAGACGGTCCGGGACGCCGTCCGGCGCCTGCCCCGGCCGTCGGACGGATGGCCGCTCCTGTACGGAATCCCCGTCGCCATCAAGGACAACATCTGCACGGAGGGCTATCCGACGACCTGCGCGTCCCGCATCCTGGAAGGCTTTATCGCGCCCTACGACGCCACGGCCGTCGCCCGCCTGAAGGCGGCCGGCTACAGCTATTTCGGTAAGACGAACATGGACGAGTTTGCGATGGGGTCGTCGACGGAGAATTCGGGGTACTTTCCGACCCGGAATCCGTGGGACCTGACCCGGGTGCCGGGCGGTTCGTCGGGCGGCTCGGCGGCGGCCGTGGCGGCCGGGATGGTCCCGGCGGCCCTGGGCTCGGATACGGGTGGCTCGGTCCGTCAGCCGGCGGCCCTGTGCGGCGTCGTCGGCATGAAGCCGACCTACGGGCGGGTCTCCCGATACGGCCTGGTGGCCTTCGCCTCGTCGCTGGACGTCATCGGCGTCATTACCCGCCGGGTGTGGGACAACGCCGTCGTCCTGCACGTCATCGCCGGGTATGACGAGATGGACCAGACGACGGCCGACGTACCGGTCTTTTCCCTGGACGCCGTCCGGCGGTGGGAGTCCCATCGACGGTGGCGTCTGGGCCTCCCCCGGGAGGCCTTCGCCGAGGGCCTCGACGAAGACACCCGGACGGCCATCCGGACGCTCGTCGAGGAACTCGCCCGGGAGGGCTGTGAGGTCCTCGAAATCTCACTGCCTCACTCGCCGTATGCCATCGCGACCTACTATGTCATCTGCACGTCCGAGGCCAGTAGCAACCTGGCCCGCTACGACGGCGTGCGGTACGGCCGCCGGGCCGCCGCCCGGACCTTTCGGGAGATGTACGCCCGAACCCGGGCCGATGGCTTTGGCCCCGAGGTCAAGCGCCGTATCATGCTGGGGACCTTTGCCCTGAGCGCCGGCTACTATGACGCTTACTATCTCACGGCCGCTCGGGCCCGGACGCTCATCGCCCAGGACTTCGCCCGGGCCTTCGAGACCGTGGACCTGGTCCTGACGCCGACGAGCCCTTCGACGGCCTGGCGGCTGGGCGAAAAGCTGGACGACCCCCTCAAGATGTACCTGTCGGACATCTACACGGTGCCGGCCTCCCTGGCCGGCCTCCCGGCCATCTCGGTCCCCATCGGGAAGGACCGCCAGGGCCTGCCCATCGGCCTCCAGGTCATCGGCCCCCATTTCCAAGAGGAGCGCCTCTACCAGTTCGCCATGTGGGTCGAGCAGTTACGGCCCTTTTACCGCGAAGTCCCTCCCGGAGTCGACGCATGAGCGATTCCATGCTTCACCTGTGGACCGTCCTCCTGTACTTTGTCCACTTACTCTTGAGCCTGTCGTTCCATGAAAGCGCCCACGCCTGGACGGCCTGGCGACTGGGCGACCCGACGGCCCGCTATCAAGGCCGTATTACCTTGAACCCCCTTCCCCATATCGATCCCATCGGGACCATCCTCCTGCCCCTGATTTCCCTGATCGCCGGGGGAATCGTCATCGGATGGGCCAAGCCGACGCCCGTCGATGCCCGGTACTTTCGGCACCCCCGGCGGGGCCAGATGCTGACGGCCCTGGCGGGGCCCGTCAGCAATCTGCTGTTGGCGACGTTCTTCGCGCTTGTGTATCACCTTCTCCGGCTGACATTTACCGGCGGCCTCCGCCTGGGCCTGGTCGCCGAACTCGTCTTAGCCATCTGCCTCGTCGGCGTCCAGCTCAATATCGCCTTGGCTCTCTTCAACCTCCTGCCCCTATTTCCCCTCGACGGGAGCTGGGTCGCCGAGGGTCTCCTGCCCCGCCGGTGGCTCGTCTACTGGTATCAAGCCAAGCCCTTCATGCCCTTCATGTTGATGGCCCTCTTTCTGATTCCCGGTTTCTTCGGGACCCTGCTCGTGCCGGTCCTGCGGCTCCTGATGAACCTGCTCGGCGTGGGCGATGCCTGGGCGTGATGAATCAGGGAGAGAGCCGTCGCCCAGGCCGCACGGGGTCAGGGGTTCGACTTCGTCACGACGTCACCCCCACGAGAGCGCCCGGAGCTGACGGAGGCGCTCGACGTCCAGGGGACCGGTCCGGCGACCGTCCCGACAGGCGGCCGAGCGCACACCGACGACGTCGGCCCCGAGGCCCCGGAGGCGGGGGAGGTCCTCCGCTTGAAGCGAGCCGGCCAGGGCCACGAGAAGCCCGGCCTCATGAGCCGCCGCAATGAAAGCCCGGAGGTCGGCCTCCGACAGGAAGTCCCACAGCCGACGGCCGTCCTTGAGGGCCGTATCCAGCATGCAACCGTGCACGCCGGCGGCTCGGGCGACGGCCGGCAGGCAGAGGGGCGGCAGGGGGCGGTGGGGAAGCCGGTCGGCATCGGCATATCCGCAGGCGATCACCCGGACGGTCGGGAATTCGGCACAGGCCGCCTGGACGGCTCGGAGGAGGGTCCAGGCCTCGGCCTCCGTCGAGACGCCCCACAGGCCGACCTTCACGTAAGTCGCCCCGAGGCGAGCGGCTCCATAGGCGGCTAAGGCGGCCGTGCCCGGCAGGTTCGGCATGTCTCCGATGGCCACGCTGAGGGGGACGACCGGCGGCGTTATCGCCCGAATACGCCGGACGGTCTCCGGCGAGGGCGCCCCCAGGGAGCCTTCCGCCGGGTTCTTGACGTCCAAGATGTCGACCCCGGCGGCGAGGGCCGTCTGCGCTTCTTCCGGGTCGACCACGCTGACGAGGAGCTTCATGGCGGGGGACCTGAAATCACAGGGCCGTTCGGCCCGTGAATCCGGATGGATTCGGCCCTTCCGACCCTTCGGGGAGGCCGATTTTTCCCAGCATTGGGCAGGTGGGCAGGTCGGCAGATGGGCCAGGGGAAAAGCCATCGCCGAGACCCCAGGGAGCGAATGGCGAATGGGATCTCATCAATCCGATGCCCGGGCTCTTACCCTCGATGCCTCTCTCCCAGCGGGCAAAGGGAGTAGAAACGAAGACCCTCTTCCAGGTCTCTCCCATAGGGAGATGGATTTGTGAGATAGACTCTTAGGGAACCCTACCTCCCTTCCTATACTTCCCGCTTGTCCGTCGGCCGGCAAGGATACCGGCGCTCCCAGCATAGAAAATGACGAACGGCGATTCCCTATCTGCCCATCTGCCGACTGCCCATCTGCCTATCTCCCTATCTCCCTACCTCCCTCTATCCCTTGCACCAACTCCCGCAGGTAAATCTTGGTCTTCCCCAGGCGGCCCCCGTAGTTGCCCGCCGAGATGCGGACGAGGCCCGGACAGTCCCGGACGGCCTGCATGCCGACCCGCATGGCCCGGGCGACGGCCTCGACGCTCTCCCCGTTGATGATGATCTCCAGGATGGCCCGGACGCCCTCGGGCACGCGGGAGTCCGGGATGCGGTCCCGCAGGGTCGGACAGAAGGGGTGATTGGTCGAGGCGAACAGGAACTTGTACCGGCTCCCGGCCTTCGAGCCGGACCACGTGATGCCGCCGGGAAACGGCATGATGACGCCGGGCGCCCCATGGCGGATCGCCTCGACGGCCTTCTCGGCGGCGGCCAAACCGGCGTCGAGGTCTTCGGCCAACAGCCACAGCATCCCGCCCATGAGGCCGTCGGCGTAGCCGATCAGCTCCTCAGCCAGAAACACGCCGCCCATGACGGGGACCTGCCACACGTCCCGGTCGTACAGGCGGACCCGCTCCTGGTAGCCGTCGCCGAAGAAGGCCAACTTCCGGCCGATAGGAAAGGCGTTCTGGGTCGGGAGGACGTTCCAGACGGCGGCCGTCGGACACGTCAGGACGTCCTGGCCGAGGCGGCGGATCAGCGTGAGTTCCAAGGCCCGCACGTGGTCCTTCCGGAACTTGGGGACGTGGAACTGGACGATGGCCCCGATGCGGCCGTCCGGCGTCCCTTCGTAGACGTAACGGTCGAGGCCGGCCTCGCAGTCGCACATGATCGTACTCGAGGCGTGGCCCGTGACGGCGGCGACGGCATGGTCGAGCCACGTCTTGTCCCGGGCCGTGATCAGGACGGCCGCATAGACGCTCCGAAAGGCCTCGACGTAGGTGTCCTCGACGAGGTCCAGGAGAGACCGGCTCATCGACGCCGCTCCTTCAGCCGCAAGCCCTCATAGATGTTCTGCTCCGTCACGACCAGGTCCATGTACACGTCGTGGGGCCCCATCGGGACGTAGTCCACGACCTGGCACTCGTAGGCGATGCCGACGAGCCAGCAGTCGGGCCGGGCCAGACGCAACAGCTTGTCGTAGTACGCCCACCCGTGGCCGATCCGGCCGCCCCGCCGGTCGAAGACGACGCCGGGCACGATGATGAAGTCGACGTCCCGGACGTCCCACTGCCGGTCGGGCAAGTCCCGGAGGCTGACCTTGGGCTCCAGGATGTTGAAGGCCCCGACCTCCAGTTCGTCGAAGCTCGTCAGGGGGAAGAGCCTGAGGATGTCGTCGCCCTGTTCGTCCTTCGTGCAGTAGGGGACGATGACCTTTTTACCCAGCTCCATCGCCTTGGGGATGAAGCTTCGGGTCCGGACCTCGCTGGCGGCGTCGATGTAAAACTGGACGACCCGGGCCTCCTGGAAGGCCGGCAGGGCGAAGACCTTTTCCATGATGACCCGGCTCTTTTCGTCCTTGTCGGGCTCGGCCACGCGGGCCTTCGTGATGCGCTTCCGGAGCTCTTCTTTTAAAGCGGCCTCGTCCTTGACGGTCGTCTCGTCCATCGTCCGACTCCTGAGGCAATCGGTGTTAGGTCTTGGGTGGTAGGTGTACGGCGTTCGGGGTCGACCCCTTCAGGACCCCGCTCCCCAATGCCCACCACCGACGATATTATATAGAAACTGCCGCCGATGGGAATTTCCGAAATGCCCCAGGACGCCTATGGAACGGTCGGGGATGGAGGAACGGTCAAAGCGAGTGGAGGAGATCCGCCGCCGTTGGGAGCTCGTGACCGATACGGGGGTCGTCGTCCGTCCGACGGAGGCCCTCGTTCGGGCGATGGGCCAGAAGGGCTACGACGTCCGGGCGGCCGAGGCCCTTCTCCCGGAGGGCCAGCGGCTATACGAGGCCGGCGAGTGGGACCGTCTGCTCGTCGTGATGGCCTGCATCCACCATGCCCTCCGGCACGCCCCGCCGGTCCCCCTGCCGGGCATCGAGCGGCCCGTGACCCTAAAAGACATTCGGGCGTCCCTCCCGCCAGCCCCCGAGCTTCCGGCCTATGGCTTCAGGGACCACGAGGACCGGGTCCTCGGCGGCTGGCTCGGAAAGGTCATCGGCGGAGCCCTCGGCAGTCCTGTCGAGGGGTGGCCCCGGGCCCGCATCGCCGAGACCTATGGAACTGTTACAGACTACCTGGCGCCGCCGTCGAGCCTCAACGACGACACGGCGTATCCCCTCGTCCTGCTCCATGTCGCCGAGCAGTACGGCCTGGACTTCACCAGCGAACAGCTCGGCCTGGCGTGGCTTGAGCGCCTTCCCCGGGCTTACACGGCCGAGGCCATCGCCCTGGAAAATCTCCGACGGGGTATTTTCCCACCGGAGTCGGGCTCGACGGACAACCCCCTGAGCCATTGGGTCGGGGCGATGATGAAGGCCGAGATCTGCGGCTGGCTGGCCCCGGGCCGACCCGAAGCGGCTATCGAGCTGGCCTACCGGGACGCCGTCATCGCCCACGAGACGGAGGGCGTCTACGGAGCGTTGTTCATTGCGGCGATGACCGCCGCCGCCTTCGTCGAGTCGGACCCCCGCCGCCTGACCGAGATCGCCCTTCACTTCGTGCCGCCCCGGAGTCAATTCATGGCCGTCGCTCGGCAGGTCCTGCGATGGTGTGCCGAGGCGTCCGACTGGGCCGAGGCGTGGGCGTCGGTCGAGGCCGAGATTCTCGGCGAGTATCACTGGCTTCATACGTTCCCGAACCTGGCGGCCGTCCTCGTGGCCCTGTGGTTCGGCGAAGGGGACTTCAGTCGGAGCGTCGTCCTGGCCGTCCAATGCGGCGGGGACACGGACACGGCGGCCGGCATCGTCGGGGCCATCCTCGGGACGGTCCGGGGGGCCTCGGCGATTCCCGAACGCTGGCGGGCACCGTTGGGGGACTGCTTGGAGAGTTACGTCATCGGCTATGAGCGGGTCGACTTCCGGGAACTGGCGGCCCGGACGGCGGCCCTGGGTCAGATGTACGCCCGACGGTCGGGATAGGGGTCGGAATGCGGATCGGGGGGCGTGGAATACCCGGCACCCATCGGCCTAAGGCTCGGGCGTGACCCGCTCAGTCGTTAGAATGCAGACCTCTTGCCGGTCCTTCCGACTCAGGCCCTGCACGGAAAAGCCGATCATCCGCCCCTGTTCATCCACTTTCACCATCACCGCATCGTCGTCCGTCGTGCGCCACCAGCCAGGCCGGCGCTCGAGGGTCACTTCTAAGTAATCTCCCTCCCGGTCGTACTAAAGGGTTGACAGCAGCTGACCGGGCAGGTATTCTGTGTGGACTTTTGCGGCATTTTCTCTCCCGGAGAACCAACGGGAGGTCGGGCTGGCCGCCCTCGGGCGCGTGCCCGAAAACGGCCCTACCGCGAGTTCCGCGGGAAGTCAAGCCTGTGGAGCGGGGCTCTGCGGCGGAACGGCCCCTGCGGGTCGGTCTACGAGTATCCCCGCGAGGAAGCAGGAAGGAATCCGGGAATAAAATTCCACGGATTCCGGAACGGTCACCCGGTAGGCCATAGCTTAAAACCTCGCTTGACGGAGGGGTTCGGTTTGTAAGGGTGGCGTCCGGTCGGCCTTTCCCACCGTCCGAGGTTAAGGGCGAATAGCGAACGGCGAATGGCGAATAGCAAAAATATGTCCCCATTTCTACCTCCCCATCTGCCGACCTGCCCATCTGCCCACCTGCCCATCTGCCTATCTGCCGACCTGCCCATCTGCCCACGCTACTGTTCCAGTCGGGTCCGGAGCCAAGCGTCGAGGGTCGTGTGGGGCGTGACGTAATCGGGGCCGGCGAGTTCCCGACGGAGTTCGCCGAGCGTGCCGGAGCGTTCGGCGTAGACGTCGTGCTTGTGGATGGACTCCATGTTCGTCTGGCGGGCCAGGACGAAGGTGTCGTCGGGCAGGTCCGGGTACAGCTCGACGAGGCCGAGGATCATCTCCCGGACGGCGTCCTCGACGAAGCGGGGCCGCCGGTGGGCCTTGGCGACGACGAACAGCTCGTCGGGCCGCTTGAGGAGGTCGTAGTTTTCGCTACTCATGGCGTTTTCCACGATGCTGACGAGGTCACGGGCGTCGATGATCGCGTCGCTTCCGACCAGGAGCGTCCCCCGGCCCCGCTGGTTGTGGGTCGCCGTCGGGACGACGGCCAGGATGCGCTCGATCTGTTCGGGCGAGAAGCCGGCCTCGGCGAGGTGCTCCCGGGCGTAAGCGGCCATCATGTCCTGAGCGCAGGGGCAGGCCATCAGGCCCTCGGCCTCGACGCCGACGAGGTGGACGACCCGCCGCTGGGTCGCCGCCGCCATCCCGATGAGGGTGTACAGCTCCTGGGTCCGCTTGCCGGAGACGGGCGTGAAGCGCTCTTGCGGGAAACGGGCCCGGATGTGGACGTCGGACCGGACGGTCCGCTGGTCCCGTAAGAGTTGCAGGGCGATCCGCTCGGCCAGCCGCTCCAGGGTCGAGACGGACTCGATCTCGATCTCGCCGAAGATCTCCTCGATGGTATCGCTGAAGCGGGACATGTGAACGCCCTTCTGGTCGGGCCGAAGCTCGACGTAGAGGTCCATCTCGGCCTCGAAGAGCTCGTCTCCGTTTGGACCCTGGAGGCGGATGACGCGGCGGATGCCCGTGACGCCGGCCTTCGTCAGGCTGAGGCGGACGGGCGGCGGCTCTTCCTGGACGTCCCGGATGAGCCGAATGCTCAGGCCCCGCTCGACCCGGACGACCCGGCCGACGCCCTCGACGCGGCAGGCCAGGACGGCCACGGGTTCCGTCTGACCCGGCAGGACCAGGTCCGGGGCGATCTCGGCCAGAGGGATCAAGACGAAGGCCCGTTCCGTCAATCGCGGGTGGGGAATCGTCAGGTCCGGTTCGTCGACCCGCAGGTCGTCGTATAGCAGGATGTCCAGGTCGATGGGCCGGGGGCCATAGCGTTCGGAGGCCAGGCGACCCATGCGCCGCTCGATGCCCTTCAAGAACTCCAGAAGCTCCCGGGGCGAGAGCTCCGTCCGCCCTTGGAGGACCATGTTGAGGAAGCGGGGTTGGTCGGTGACGTAGGCCGGTTCGGTCTCGTAGACCGACGACAGTCGCTCGACTTGGACTTTCTGGCGGAGCTGGCGGATGGCCTCGAGGAGG
Source organism: bacterium HR11 (assembly GCA_002898535.1). Classification (NCBI taxonomy): domain Bacteria; species bacterium HR11. The sequence continues at coordinate 34,716 of BEHN01000019.1, read as the reverse complement.
TTGCTCCGCCGGTCGCCGAGATTGCTTCCCAGGCCGATGTAAACGGTCACCTCCGCCATGACTCCCTCGGCATAGCCGTTCCGTCCATTCCCATCATCCCGCCGCCAGGTCCCGCCGGTAGATGGCCGACTGGCCGGGGGCCTCCTCGACCTCGACCTCGATCATCTGAAGGGACGGCGCTCTCATCCGGGCCAGCTCCGCCAGGGCCTGCTCGCACAGGTACCGGGCCAACATCTCGGCCGTCGTGTTGGGAATCGGAAGGAGGACGACGTCTTCCCGGGGAAACACGAAGAGCCGGTGCTTATAGCGGACCGACACCCGGTCCTCGGTCGTCTCTAAGACCAGGTGGGGGTTGTGCATGGGAAGGAGCATCCGGTGATCCAGTCGGTCGCAGATCCCCTTCATCATCTTCTTGACCCGGATGAAGTCCATCACGTAGTAGTTCTCGTCGATGGGTCCCTCCAGGGTGATACGGACGTGGTAGTTGTGGCCGTGGAGCGCCTCACAGAGATGGCCCTCGTAGGTGATGAAGTGGGCGGCGCAGAACCCCAGGTATTCTTTGGCGATGGTGATGCGAAACCGTTCCATCCCGACGCTCCGGGACATAGGCAAGATACAGGATGCAGGATCCAGGATACAAGATGCAAGCCGGGATTTCCCTATTCTTCTATCCCGCATCCTCCAAGAGGACGACGAAGAGGGCGGCGGCGACGAGGTCGGCCGTCGTACCGGGATTGAGGCGGTGGCCGTCTCGGCGGAGGCGGCGGTCCAGTCGGGCCAGGGCCCGCCGACCGGCTTCGGTGAAGACGCCCCCGGCGGCGACGACCCGGGCGGCCTGCCGCGAGACGGCCTCGGCGACGGGCCGGCCGACTTTTCGAGCGATCAACGTGTCCGGGACGGCCGCCAGGACTTCCAGGAAGACCTGGACGGCGGCCTGCCGGTAGGAAAGGCCCCGGGCGAGGGCCTGCCGTAAGGCCGGTCGGGCTCGCTCGAACGTAATAGCATAGTCGGTCACGTACTCGGCGGCGATGCTATCCCGGTCGGCGGCCGCCGCCATGGCTTCCCGCAGGGTCACGGTCGGCTCGGTCCGGACGTCGTGCCGTTCGACCGTCCCCAGGCCGCCCGGGGCGGCCAGCCGGATGGCCGCATAGGCGTAGCGGGCGTCCTCGACGGTCAGGTCCCGCAGGACCCGCCGGAGACGGACCCGCAGGGCCTCGGCCGGGGCGAGGCCCTCCGCCGTCGGGTCGCCCAACAGGGCCGCCCGAGCCAGGGGCGCCAGCAGGAGGACGATCCCCAGGTTGACGTTCGTCCGGGTCCACCGTCGGGTCGCCGTCACGGCCGCCCAGACGGTCTCACCGACCCCGCGTGTGCCGGCCCGGGCCATCTCGGGACCGATGGCCGCCGCCGCCCGCAGGAAGTCTTCATAGTCCAGGTCCTCGAATCGGCGGGTCGGCGTGACGTTGCCAGGCTTTTCGGCACTGGCCTCCAGGAGACAGGCGAGCTGAGCGGCCACGGCAACGGTGTCGGGGTCGTAGGGCATACAGAGAGTGACGGCGTGATGACGTGACGGTGTGACGGGGTTTTCCATGGGCATGGCCCCGTCACGCCGTCGCTACGTCTTGACTTCTACGACAGTTTAATGGCGGATCGTCAAGCCTGCAAAGAAGGGAATCGCCCGTTAGACGGCCGTCCGCTCCAGGTAGGCGACGATCTCAGCGGCGATGTCCCGGTCCGTCGTCGTCTGAAGGCCCTGCCAGCCGGGGATGCCGTTGACTTCCAGGACGTAGCAGGTCCCGTCCGGGCCGGGTAGCAGGTCCACGCCGGCGTACTCGGCGCCGACGACCTCGACGGCCCGAAGACAGAGGGCTTCCTGCTCCGACGTCAGCCGAGCCGGGCGGACCCGAGCCCCCTGCGCCACGTTCGTCCGCCAGCCGTCGGCGACCCGCTCCATGGCCGCCAGGACGCGACCGCCCAGGACGAAGGCCCGGATGTCCCGACCCCCGTGGGGAATCGTCTCCTGGAGATAGTAGACGGCCCGCTCCAGCTCGAGGGCTTTAAACACTCGGTAGGCGACGTCCGGGCTCTCGATGCGGACCATCCCGAGGCCCATCGAGCCAAACAGGGGCTTGACGATGACGTCGCCGCCGAGGGCCTCAAAGGCCTCGAGGGCGTCGTCGGACTGCTCGCACACGACCGTCCGGGGCGTGGGCAGGCCGGCCTGGGCCAGCAGACCCGACGTGTAGTACTTGTCCACGGTGCGCTCGATGGCCTTGGGGGGATTGAGGACCCGAACGCCCCGGGCCTCCAGCAGGTGCAGGGCATCCATCCGGAAAATAATCTGCTCGAGGGACCCCCGTGGGATGGTCCGGACGAGGACGGCGTCCCAGTCGTCCAAGCAGACGGAACCGACGTGGAGGACCGAGGGCCCTTCGATGCGCCCGATCAGACGTTGGATGGGGAGCCGGGTGGCTCCATGGCCTCGGGCGATCAAGGCCCGTTGGAGTTCCTGAACGTGCCAGCCGTCCCCGCCGCTGAGGATGGCGACCTTCATAGACGTCTCGGGGTGCGGGATCAAGGGGCATCAAGTCCCAGGTACCGGGTTCCAGGAAAGGACCGTAGACCTGCCTCGGTCGACCGGGCGGCCTCAGGTCCATGGTCCTCTCTTCCTGAGACCCGGGACCTAACTCACACGGTAATACTCCGGCCGGCGGTCGTGGAAAACGTGGTTCCGAGCCGTCACCTGCTTGTCCAAAGCCGTCCGGGGGTCGATCTCGACGACGGCGGCCCGGACCTCGTCGGGTCCCAGCGTCAGAAGGCTCGAAGCGTCCGGCGCTGTGATGAGGCTCTGGCCCGTGAAGGCCAACCGGCGGCCGTCCTCCCGGACGTCCTCGCCGGTGCGGTTGGCCGTGACGCAGAAGACCCGATTTTCCAGGCTCCGGATGGGCATCGCCCGCTGGCAGTACGGCAAGACCAGATTGGCCGGATGGGCCACGACCTGAGCGCCCTTCAGCGCCAGAGTCCGGCAGGCTTCGGGAAAAATCCAGTCGAAGCAGACCATCACACCGACCTGGACGCCCCGAACGGAGAAAACTCGGAAACCCAGATTCCCCGGTCGGAACCAGACCTTCTCTTCGTTGAACAAGTGGATCTTCCGGTAGACCTCGAGGGTATCCGTCCGGGCATCGACCAGGACGGCGCTGTTGTAAACGCCGTCGGGTGCCCGTTCGGCGATGCCGGCCACGATGGCCATGTCCCACCGTCGGGACCAGTCCCGCAGGGCCCGGCACGTCGGCCCGTCCGGGATCGGCTCGGCCAGCTCGTAGGCCTCGGCGGCGTCCCGGAACAGATAGCCCGTCGCAAACAGCTCAGGCAGGACGATCAGGTCCGCTCGGGTGTCCCGTAAGAGAGCTTCGACGGCGGCCAGGTTTGCGGCCTTCCGTCCGAACGCCGGGGCGTACTGCACGAGACCGACCGTCCATCGGCTCGGAACGGATGCGGTCATAGGGGCTCTCCTGGATGAGCCATGGTCTCAGGTACCGTGTGCCGGGTCCCGAAAAGGGACCGCAGTCCACACAGACCCCGCGCGGACCATCGAGTCATTCCCGGATGACTCCCGGTGACGGCTAACGCCCAGAGCACCTGACGCCGAATGTTCACCGACCCCGGTACGTGATGCGGTAGATGACGCCGGCGAGGTCGTCCGAGACCAGCAAGGAGCCGTCGGACAGGACCTCGAGGTCGACGGGTCGGCCCCAGGGCTCCGCGCCCTGAAGCCAGCCCTCGGCGAAGACCTCATAAGAGGCCCGGTAGACCTCGGGCGGGGCCGGCCGCGGAGCCGGTTCGCGAGGCTCACGCGGGGCCTGTTCCTTCGGCCGGGTCGGCGTCTGAAGGCGAACGACCGTGATGCGGTAGCCGATGGGCACAGACCGGTTCCATGAGCCGTGCTCGGCGATGAAGATCTGGTTTCGGTACTCGGGCGGAAACATCGTACCCGTATAGAAGCGCATCCCGAGAGCGGCGACGTGGGGGCCCAGCTCCACGACGGGCGGCGTGAATTCCTCACACTTCCGCTTTCCGCCAAATTCGGGGTCCGGGATGTTTCGGCCGTGGCAGTACGGGAAGCCGAAGTGCAGGCCGAAGCGGCTGAGACGGTTGAGCTCGTCCGGGGGGCGGTCGTCGCCCAGCCAGTCCCGGCCGTTGTCGGTGAACCAGAGCTCTCCCGTGACGGGGTGCCAGTCAAAGCCGACGGTATTCCGCACGCCCCGGGCGACGACCTCGACCTGGCTTCCGTCGGGTTTCATCCGGGTGATGGCGGCGTAGGGATCCGGCCGCTCGCACACGTTGCAGGGGGCGCCGACGGGGACGTACAGCCAGCCGTCGGGGCCGAAGCGGATGAACTTCCAGCCGTGATGGCGGTCCGTCGGGTAGTCGTCCCGAACGACGACGGGCCGGGGCGGGTCGTCGAGGCGGTCGTCGATCCCGTCGAATCGCAGGATGCGGTTGATTTCAGCCACGTAGAGGGTCCCGTCCCGCCAGGCGACGCCGTTGGGTGCGTTCAGGCCGGAGGCGATCGTATAGACCGCGTCGGCCCGAAAGTCCCCGTCCCGGTCGACGACGGCATAGACCCGGTCCGTCCGGGTGCCGACGTAAAGGATGCCCCGGGGGCTTCGCGTCATGGACCGGGCGCCGGGGACACGGTCCGCATAGATGGAGATGGAAAAACCCGCCGGCAGACGGATGAGCTGGAGCGGCCGGGACCGCTCCTGGGAGCGGCCCGGCGGCAGGCCCCCGCCCACGATCAGCAGGCCCAGACTCCCTATGAGGCTCCACGTCCAGCGCATCCGTCGCATCTCGCGCCTCCGATGGCGAACGGCGAATGGTTTGGGGTCGGCGGTCATCATCGGACTCCGTAACGTCGTCACGACGTCATGCCGCCACGTTGGAGTCGCGACCCCGCTCGGGCGAGCGGGGCGGAGACGCCTATTCCGCAATGGCTCCAGACCTCTCTCCTGGGACCCGGGACCTTGTTCCCCATCCTGTATCCTGCATCTTGCATCCCGGCCTCCCGCCACGGCTTAAGCCCGAACGATGTCGGCCATGCCTTTCTGACGCCGACGGTAGATGAGATAGGCCCGGATGAAGTCGTCCAGGTGTTCCCCGTCTAAGACGAGCTCGGCCTGCGGGTCCTCGTGGCCCGTGCGGTGATCCTTGACCAGCTTGTAAGGATGCAAGATGTAGGACCGGATCTGATGGCCAAAGCTGATGTCCGTCTTGGCCGACTCGAACTTTTGCTGAAACTCCTCCTCCCGCTTGCGCTTGTAGTAGTCGTACAGACGGGCCCGCAAGATTTGCAGGGCGATCCGCTTGTTCTGGTGCTGGGACCGCTCGTTCTGACACTGGACGACGATGCCCGTCGGGATATGCGTGATCCGGACGGCCGAGTCCGTCATGTTGACGTGCTGGCCGCCGTGGCCTCCGGCCCGGAAGGTCTCGATCCGCAGGTCCTCGGGTCGGATCTCGACCTCGATGTCGTCCTCGACCTCCGGGATGACGAACACGGAGGCGAAGGACGTGTGCCGCCGCCGGTTGGCGTCAAAGGGCGAGATCCGCACGAGACGGTGGACGCCCGTCTCGCCCTTGAGGCGGCCAAAGGCATAGGGCCCCTCGACCCGGACCGTGACGCTCTTGAGGCCGGCCTCTTCGCCCGGCAGGACGTCCACGACCTGAGCCTTGAAGCCGTGCGCTTCGGCCCATCGCAGGTACATCCGCAGGAGGAGTTCGGCCCAGTCCTGGGCCTCGGTCCCCCCGGCCCCGGCGTGGATGCTGAGAATAGCGTTCCGTTCGTCGTCTTCTTCATTCAACAGGAGGCGGGTCTCCATTTCCTGGAGGGCCTTCTCCAGTCTCTCCACGGCCTGGCGGAATTCGGGCTCGACGTCTTCGCCCTCCCGGGCCAGCTCCAGATAGACCTGGAGGTCTTCCAACTGACGCTCGACCCGGTCCAACTCGGCCAGGAGACTTTCCAAGCGGGTCTTTTCCCGAGCGATCTGCGACATGCGGACGGGCTCTCGCCATACCGTCGGGTCATGAAGTTGGGCCTCCAAGGCCTCCCGTCGGGCACGAACCGCGTCCCAATCAAAGGTAGCCTCGCAATTCAGACCACTTCTCTCGGAGACTCTCCCACGTACGTTCCATCTCTTCGACCAGCATGGGCAGGACCTCTCAGTGGGGTAGCGGGTGTTCGGTGTTAGGTATTCGGTTTTATGCTTTTGAAGGGCCTAATCCCCAGCACCCAAAGGCCTCACCGCCCGGACCCCTTCAGCGTTCGACGCGACGGACGCGAACGCGACGCCACCAGGCCCGGACCCGCTCGATGGGCTCCCAGTACCGCTGTTCCTCCCAGGGGTCGCCGATCAAGTGATAGCCCCGCTGTTCCCAAAAGCCCGGTATCCAGTCTGTCTGAAATTCGAGGCCGCACAGATATTTGGCGCTCTTCCAGGCGTACAACTGAGGGACGACCAGTCGAAGCGGGGCCCCGTGTTCCGGCGTCAGGGGCTGGCCGTTCAGCCGGAACGCCAGCAGACTGTCCTCCCGGCGGAGGTACTCCAGGGGCACGTTGGTCGTGTAGCCCTCCATACTGTGGGCCATGACCTGGACGGCTTCCGGCTTCGGCCGGACGTGCTCCAAGAGGACTCCGACCGGGATGCCTTCCCAGACTAAGGCCCGCTTGGACCAGCGGGTCACGCAGTGAAAGTCGGCGACGACCTCGACGGTCGGAAGCCGTAAGAGCTCGTCCCAGGTCCACTCGGCCGGCCGTTCGACGGTGCCCCAGATGCGGAATCGCCAGGTCGCCGGGTCAAAGACGGGCCGACGGGGCGTGATGTCGTAGATCGGAAAGGTGTCCACGTAGACCTGCCCCGGCGGCGTAGGGCGCTGAAGGTTGGGACTCCGGATCCGGTTGTGACGCATGGGTCCTTATCGACCGTAGAGCGTATTTCAAAAACTCCATTCCACCGCTGAGACGCCGAGAACGCAGAGAAAAAATCGAAGAAAAACCCTCATCCTCTGCGTCCTCTGCGCCTCGGCGGTGAGTTTTGAAACAGGCTCTACCGGTTCAGGATAAACAGGCCGGTGAGCCGGCTTTCTGCATACCCGATTATCAGAGCCGTCCGGTTGGGAGAAATGCGGTTCCCATCCGGGAAAACGGTGGCCCGGCGATCGCGATGTTTCAAGCTTGTGAAGGATGCCACCGCCATGACGGGCGGTGTTCAGAGGGGATCGACCCGGCCAGGACGGGCGGTGCATGGGGATGACGCCCGCAGGACGGCGGGCTCTCTCCGGAAGCCACCGGCATGACGGCCGGTGTTCCGGGGATCGACGCCCGTCGCCCGACCGGCCGAATGCCCACCTGCCTATCTGCCGACCTGCCCACCTGCCAAATGCCCATCTGCCTATCTGCCCACCTGCCCATCTGCCGAATGCCTGAAACATCGTGCTTTCGTGGAGGTGCCCTTTCCGCTTCCCATCGCACTTCTCGCCTCCCAAATGGCTCTGTTATGTGAGTTTTCAGACGCCCGCATGACGGCGGGTGCCCGGCTGGAACGCGCACATCGGGCCCGCCCCTTCGCCCGACGGGTTGCCGGAAAGCGACGGCGGGTCCCTTGGGGGCCGCCACTGGCCCACCCGGTACTAAAAATAGGCCGGCGACGGGCCTGGGGCATCTCCCTCACTCGGCGGACCGGCCCCCGGCGATCCGACGGAGCCAGTAGACCCAGCCCAAGCCCCAGAGGAGGAGCCAGCCCCAACGGGTGTAGTCCTCCGTCCAGATCGACTGGGTCTCGACGTAATGGCGGGCCATCGGCCAGAACATGCGGACGGCTTCCGGTAGGAGCGTCTCGGGGGATGCCCCGACCAGGTGCGAGAGGGACTCGTAGAGAGACTGAAAGCTGATCCGGAAAGCCGTCGGGTCCTGGTCCTGCCAAGCGTACTGGATGTCCTGCCAAAGGGGAAGGACTTCCTCCGGGACGGCGGCCCACCACCAGTCCACACGCGGCGACGGGATCCGAGTCGTCGGGACTTCCGACGGCCGTCGCTTGGGCGGCTCCCCGACCCGGGCTTCCAAGTCTTCCCGGGGCGGGACATGCATCAAGACCGTCTCTTCGCCCCGATAGGGCGGGGGCGACTCGGACTCGGCGGACTCGAAAGCCCCCGATTCCACCGGGAAGGCCTCGGCCTCGGATTCTTCCAGGGCGCTGAAGTCCTCGGCCTCGAGGGCTTCCTCCGGGGGTGTCGAAGGACGTAGGCCCGCCGGGGACGAGAACGTCGCCGTCGTCGCCGGTTCGATGACGGCCAGCTCGTCGTCGGTAACTTCGATTTCCTCGGGGGCGATCTCCGCCAGCGAGGGAGTCGAGGCAAGGGCTTCGGTGCCGGCCGTCGTGACGTCCACGACCTCGACCGGGGCGGCCGGCCGCTTTTCTCCAGGCCGTTCGGTCGCCTCGGAGGCCGGCGGCTTCGACACGTCCCGCAAGCCTCGCTTGCGCAGGTCCTCAAAGACCATCTTCGAGATCGTCGTCAGGGCATCCAGGATGCCCTCGCCCGTCGTGGCGCAGGTCCGGAAGTACGGCGCCTGGTACTTGTTGAGGGTCTCGTTCAGCTCCTCGACGGGCATGATGTTCGGCAGGTCGATCTTGTTGTATTGGATGACGTGAGGAAGCTGGGCGAGTTGAAGGCCGTAGTAAGCCAGGTTTTCTTCCAGGTTCTGATAGCTCTCGATGTTAGAGAACTTGCGATGCCGCTGAAGGTCGGCCACGAAGACGACCCCGTCGACGCCCTTCAGGACGAGGCGGCGGGTCTGATTGTACCGGACCTGGCCCGGGACGGTATACAGCTGGAGTCGGACCGTGAAGCCCTGAAGCTTCCCGAGGTAGACGGGCAGAAAGTCAAAGTAGATCGTCCGGTCCTCGTCCGTCGCCAGGGAGATCATCTTGCCCCGATGGGTCCCCGGCAGGGAATTGTAAATATACTGGAGCGACGTCGTCTTTCCGCCCAGTCCCGGCCCGTAATAGACGATCTTGACCAGGATCTCCCGGGTCGAGAAGTTGACAAAGGCCATACGAGACTCCGGTCATTGCGGAAGGCTCTGCTCCCAATTTAACGGGTTCTCACGAAGCTGTCAAAAGTCGTGGCGATGATGTTCGGGCTTGACTCTGTAATCTCGAACCGGCACCATCTTCCGGACGTTTCCCTTGTCTGGGGAATTCGGATATCGAGAGCCGGGTCCGACGATGCACCCCATTCACTTGAACCAGACTATCCGGCGACTCCGGGCCGGCCAGGCGGCCGTCGGCGTCTGGGCGACGGACCGAAGCCCGGACGGGGCGGCCTTCTATGCCTCGGCCGACCTCGACTTCGTCCTCTACGACATGGAGCACGGCCCCTTTGACATCGAATCGCTCCGGGTCTGGCTCCAGTTCTTCATCGACCGGCGTCGGGACCGGGCCGGCGACCCGCCGGTCACGCCCATCGCCCGGATTCCGGCCTACGGCTATGAACGGAATTACTGGATCATCAAACAAGTCCTCGACCTGGGTTTTTTGGGGATCGTCGTCCCCCACGTCCATTCGGCCGAGGACGCGGCGGCCGCCGTCCGGGCCGTCCGGTACCCTCCGGCGTCGGACAGTCCCTATCCCGAGCCCCGGGGCTACCGGGGTGCCCGCCCGGCGATGGCCGCTCGCTATTGGGGCCTGACCCAGGAGGAGTACGTCGCCCGGGCCGACCTGTGGCCCTTGAATCCTGACGGCGAGCTCCTGCTGGTCGTCATGGTCGAGACGCGGGAAGGCCTCGACCAACTGGAGGCCATCGTCCGGGTCCCCGGCGTCGGCGTCGTCATGATCGGGCCGTATGACCTGTCCTTCGCCCTCGGCGTCCCGGGCCAGACGAAGCATCCGGCCGTCCAGGAGGCCATCGCCCACGTCCTGGCCGTCTGTCAGGCGCGCGGCGTCGTCTGCGGGATCGCCGCCGACCCCGAGGACGTCCCCCAGCGGCTCGCCCAGGGCTTTCGTTGGGTCGTCACCCGGGAAGTCCGCCGCCTGCCCCGCAGGAGTTAAACCCCTGACCTCAGCGTCTCCTATGCCGACCCGATGAGCGGTTTTCGAGAACGACCTGCCTGTACGGCATGCTTCACGCGCGGGTCGTCATGCAGGCGTCTTTCCAATGCGCCCCTCGGGACGCTGGGGGATTCGTATCGGTGAGCCGCCCGAATCGGCTGTAACCCCTGGTCCGGCCCGGATGTCTAATAGTGAGCAGAGTCCTGGGACCTGGAAGCGTGCGCCCGCCGTCGGCTTTTCCCGCCATCCGGGCGGGGGCACGGCCCACCGGACTCTTGGAAGGGATGGCGTGACTCGGTCGTGCCAATCCTGTCCCTCGTCACTCCATCCCACCATCATCTTTCCACGGAGGGTAGCGTCATGGTCCGACGCAACGGCATCGACCTGGACGTTTTGGCCAAGACCCGTCAGGAATTCGAGAGGAACCCGGCCGCCGCCCGACGGACGAACGTCGTCGAGGGCCGGTGGGACCCCGAGACGGGTCAGTTCGTCAGCGAAATCGAATGGGGCGGTCGGACCCACGTCCTCCGCTCCGAACAGCCGCCCTTCATGGGCGGGGCCGGTCGGGAGCTGGGTCCGCTCCACTACTGCCTGTACGGTTCGGCGGCCTGTTATGTCGGGACCCTCGTCTCGGTCGCCGCCGAGGCCGGCATCAACCTGGGGACCGTCCAGGTGCGGATCGAGAACGACATCAACTTCCGGCCCGCCCTGGGGCTTTCGGACGAGCCCATCGTCGAGCAGGTCCGGATCCACGTGAAGGTCTCGGCCCCCCTGGACGAAGCGACGCTCCGGCAGTTGAAGGAGCAAGCCGACCGGCACTGCCCGGGGATGTACTGTCTGACGAAGCCCATCCCCGTCGAGACGGTCGTGACGGCCGGTTAGCCGGGCCGGCGGACGGCGACGGCGACCCCGTCCCGGACGGGGTAGACGACGGTGTAGAAGCCCGGGTGGGCAAAAAGCTGGCGGTTGAACTCTCGGATCGCCCGGGTCGCCGGCGAGTCGTCGCCCGAGTCGTCCAGGACCCGACCGCCCCACAGGACGTTGTCGGTGATGAACAGGCCGCCGGGCCGCAGGTGTCGATACGCCAGCTCGATGGTCGCCGGGTAGTCTTCCTTATCGATGTCGTTGAAGATGACGTCCCAGGTCCCGCCGACCTGCTGGAGGACGGTCAGGGCGTGGCCGACGTGAAACTCGATACGGTCCCACAGGCCGGCCCGCTTCAGGAAGACTTCCGCCTGCTGACGGTTCCGCTCCGAGCGGTCCGTGCAGACGACCCGGCCGCCGGGGCCGACGGCCTGGGCGAAGAAGAAGGCCGAGTATCCGAAGCCGGACCCCAGCTCAAAGACCCGCCGGGCCCCGATCAGGGACGCCAGCTGATAGAGCATGCGTCCGACCAGGAGGCCGACGACGGGAAACTGGAGCTCGGAAGCCCGCCGCTCCATCTCCCAAAGGACGGGCTCGCCGTCCTCGGCCAGCGACCGCAGGTACGATTCGATACGGGGGTGGACGATATCCATGGCCCTTCTCGTCCCGGGTCTGAGGCCCGACCGCCGGGGCCCCGGTCATCGAAGAGGCCACCGAGGGCTCATCCGAGGCCTAAAAGTTTCCGGATCAAATCGGCGACGGCCGGGTTCCAGAGGGTCGCGATGAGGAGCAGCAGGAGCAGGACAAAGTTCAGCTTCATGTTCAGGCGGTCGATTTTCGCGTCCAAGGTGGCGGCAGTCTGCTCGATGCGGGCTATCAATTCCGTCCGGACTTGCTCGATCCGAACCGTCAGCTCGGTCTGGACCTGTTCGATGCGGGCGCTCAGCTCGGCGTAGACGCGGTCGATGCGGGCGTTCAGTTCTGTCTGGACCTGTTCGATGCGGGCTGTCAGTTCCGTCCGGACTTGCTCGATCCGAGCCGTCAGCTCGGTCCGGACCTGTTCGATGCGGGCGCTCAGCTCGGCGTAGACTTGGTCGATGCGGGCGCTCAGCTCGGCATAGACGCGGTCGATGCGGGCCGTCAGTTCCGTCCGGACCTGTTCGATGCGGGCCGTCAGTTCTGTCCGGACCTGCCCGATCTGGGCCGTCAGTTCCGTCCGCGTGTGGTCCAAGCCCGCCTGAAACTCTTCTTTCGTGACCAGCCGGGCGATGAGTTCGTCCCGGACTTGAGACCACTTGCTCTCGACGACGGCGTCCACGGCCTTCTCCAGGGCCTGGATCAGCCTGCGGGCCCGTTCCTTCCCCAGCTCCTCCTCCAGGGCTTCGTATGCGTCCAGGGGAAGCGTCGCTGGCATCGTCCCCTCCCAAAACATCGGGAATCAGGCATGATCCCGGGATATGGCCGGCGCCTCGATTCTCTGCCGCACGAAAGCCAGGGCCTCTCGGAGGGCCGCCTCCAGACGGTCCGGCCGGGTGCCCCCCGCCTGGGCAAAGTCGGGGCGCCCCCCGCCCCCGCCCCCGATGAGGGGGGCCAGGGACCGAATCAACTCGTGGGCCGGCAGGCGGTCCGTCAGCCCCTTGTGGACGCCGACGACGAGGAAGGCCCGGTCCTGGACTCGGGAGCCCAAGACGACGACCGTATGGTCTCGCGTCCTTGCCCGGTCGGCCAGGGCCCGGAGGTCCTCGACGGGGACGTCCGTATAGCCCCGGACCATCACGTGGACGCCGTGGACGGTCTCGTCGGCATGAAACAGCGTGGCGACCGTCTCGCCTTCTAACTGCTTCCGGCGGAGACGCTCCAGCTCCTTCTGGAGGTTCCGGTTCCGCTCGAGGAGTTCCTGGAGCCGGTCGATGAGCTCGTGCTCGGCGCTCTTGACGACCTGAAGGGCCTTCTGGACGAGTGCCCGTTGGGTCTGGAGATACCGGACGGCCGGTTCCCCGGCGAGGGCCTCGATCCGGCGCAGGCCGGCCCCGATGCTGGACTCCCGCACGATCACGAAGGGGCCGATCCAACCCGTATGATACACGTGGGTCCCGCCGCAAAGCTCTTTACTGAAGTCCCCGATCTGGATGACCCGCACGACGTCGGGGTACTTCTCCCCAAAGAAGGCCAAGGCCCCCCGGCGGAGAGCTTCCTCGAGGGGCATGAACTTTTCCTCGACCTCGTAGTCGTCCCAGACCTTCAGGTTGACCATCCGCTCGAGCTCCTCGATGTCCGAGAGGCTCAGGGCCGAAAAGTGCGTGAAGTCAAACCGGAGGCGGTCCGGGGCGACCAAGGACCCGGCCTGCTTGACGTGGTAGCCCAGGCGCTCCCGGAGGGCCCAGTGAATGAGGTGGGTCCCCGTGTGGTGCCGCATCGTCGACCACCGCCGATTGTAAGGGACTTCCATCGAGACGCTGTCGCCGACCCGCAGGACACCTTCCCGGACGACGACGTGGTGGACGATCAGGCGGTGGAAGTAAATCTTCGTATCGACGACCTGGACCTGCGCATGGGGCGTGTGGATGACACCGACGTCGCCGACCTGACCGCCGGATTCCCCGTAAAAGACCGTCTCGTCCAAGATGACCTCGCCCCGCTCGCCCTCCCGAAGTTCCCGGACCGACCGCTTCTGCTCGTTCAGGAGGGCCAGGACCCGGGCGTCCTCCCAGCGGAGGTGCCTGTAACCGTGAAAGCGGGTCTCGTACCGCTGGGACAATTCCCGGTAGACGGCGATGTCCTCGAGGGCCTCCTCGCCCTTCCAGGCCCGCCGGGCCCGCTCCTGCTGTTCCCGGAGCTCCCGCTCGAAGCCCTCCAGGTCGACCCGTAAGCCCGCCTCCCGGGCGACCTCCTCGGCCAGGTCCACGGGGAGGCCGTAGGTGTCGTACAGCCGGAAGACTTCGGCGCCCGGCAGGACGCCGTCGGCCCGATGGCGGTCCAGGACCTCCCGGAGGCGCTCGAGGCCCGTCTCGATGACCCGGAAGAAGCGCTCCTCCTCGGCGTAGCAAGCATTCCGGACGATGTCCTTCCCCAGCTCCAGCTCGGGGTACACGTCCTTCATGAGGTCGACGACGAACAGGGCAAACTTGTACATGTAAGGCTCGTGTCGGTCGAAGACCTGGCCAAAGCGGAGGGCCCGCCGGATGATCTTCCGCATGACGTAACCCCGGCCCTCGTTGGACGGGAGGACGCCCTCGGACAGCACGAAGGCGATGGCCCGAGCGTGGTCGGCCATGACGCGCAGGGCGATGTCTTTCGCCCGGTCCCCCGTCGGGTAGCTCACGTGGAACTCGTCGGCGATGACCTCAAGGATGGGTCGGAAGAGGTCCGTATGGAAGTTGTCGAACGTACCTTGGAGGATGCTGGCCATCCGCTCGAGGCCCATGCCCGTGTCGATGGACGGATTCGGCAGGGGCTCCAGCTCGCCCCGCTCGTTGCAGTTGTACTGCATGAACACGAGGTTCCAGAATTCCAGGAAACGGCCGCAGTCACAGCCGGGGGCACAAGTCGGCCGGCCACAGCCCAACTCGGGGCCCAGGTCGTAGTGAATCTCCGAACAGGGACCGCAGGGCCCCGTCTCGCCCATCGCCCAGAAGTTGTCGGCTTTGCCGAGGCGGACGATGCGGTCGGCCGGGACGCCGACGTCCCGGTGCCAGATGTCAAAGGCCTCGTCGTCGGTCTCGTAGATCGTCACCCACAGGCGGTCTGTCGGGAGGCGGAAGACGTCGGTCACGAGTTCCCAGGCCCAGGGGATGGCCTCCCGCTTGAAGTAGTCGCCGAAAGAGAAGTTGCCGAGCATCTCGAAGAACGTGTGATGGCGGGGCGTGAAGCCGACGTTGTCCAGGTCGTTGTGCTTGCCCCCGGCCCGCATGCACTTCTGGACCGTCGTCGCCCGCCGGTAGGGCCGCCGTTCGACGCCCAGGAACACGTCCTTGAACTGATTCATGCCGGCGTTCGTGAAGAGGAGCGTCGGGTCCCGGGCCGGGACGAGGGGCGAGCTGGGGACCCGCTGGTGGCCCCGGGCCTCAAAGAATTGTAAAAACGTTTCCCGAATGTCTCGGCTGTTCATGCGACAGCTTACCTCGCGACGAAGGGACGGCGTAATGAGCCGTCGTCTCGGGCAGATGGGCAGATGAGAAGATACGAAGCGCGGACCTCAGGCCGGCTCTCACGAATCGAACGGACCTGGTAAGATAGTAAGGTCGGATCCCAGGCCATGCAAGGCCACCGGAAGTTGCGACCTATCGAGCTGGATATGGGCCTCGGGGTTCGGTTTTCGGT
Organism: bacterium HR11; assembly: GCA_002898535.1. Classification (NCBI taxonomy): domain Bacteria; species bacterium HR11. The sequence continues at coordinate 19,429 of BEHN01000019.1, read as the reverse complement.
GGTTTGGGATGGGCGAACGAGCACCCGACACTGAACGCCGGAGACCCAATCCCGACACCCTGGAGGTCGGCCATGGCCACCTACATCGTGTTGATCCGGTACACCCAAAAGGGCATCGAGAACATCAAGCAGGGACCCCAACGGGTCGACGCTGTCCGCCAGCTCCTCCAGTCTGCAGGGGGGGCCATGAAGGCGTTCTACCTGACCTTCGGTCGATACGATGCCGTGAGCATCATCGAGGCCCCCGACGATGAGACGGCGGCCCGCCTGCTTCTAACCATCGGCATGCAGGGGAATGTGAAGACGGAGACCCTGAAGGCTTTTCCGGAAGACGAATACCGCCGAATCATCGCCGCCTTGCCGTGAGGTGGGGCCTGAACCGAGGAGTCGGACGATGGCGCTCGATCGCTTGAAAGGGGCGGCCCGGGAGTGTTTCCCGGTCTGCCCCTTTATGGGGCATTCGGTACGGGTGTCGTTCGAGCATTCGGCAGTCGGGCAGATGGGTAGCTCGCCAGATAGCAGAGCCGTTCGGTTCGTGAAAATGGCGTCGGAACAACCTTTCCCATCCCCCGGGAAGCACGATTTTTCAAAGTGACGGAGTGACGAAGTGGCGAGCCAGGGTGATTTATGGTTGAACTCATCTCAAAACCCTCTCCCTGGGGGAGAGGGTAGGGTGAGGGCCTTGATCTAAAGCTTCTCTCTCGCTGAGATCAGGGACTTTTGAGACGAGTTCGTTCATAGCCGCATTGGCTCATGGCTCACAGCTGATGGCTCATGGGACTATGAGCTATGAGCCATGAGCTATGAGCCAATAGGGGTCATGAGCCCATGCGGCGAAGGGTCAGGAAAACTTCAGGGAGACGTAGGGACTTGGAACGATGGATGCCCCTGCCTTCTACGTCGGCCGCCGAGCGGCCTTCCCGGATTCCCGAACTGCCGAATGGCCCTTGGCTTGAAAAACCGTCCTCCCCGAAGGGTCGAAAAGCCGAATCCATACGGGTTTTCACGAGGCGAACGACTCTGATGACAAAGTAGTATTCCCAGGCTTCCTACGGACGGCTGGGTATTCAACTCATTTCCCTCTATCCACCTGCCGAACTGCCTATCTGCCCATCGGCTGACCTGCCCAATGGCCCACCTGCCGGATGGCCGAACGGCCCGTCTACCGACCTTGGGACCCCCGATGGCCCCAGGGGCGTTTTACGGAAAGGGAGGGTTGTTATGCTTCGTGCCTTCTTCCTTTACCTCAGTCGGGTTCCTCGGATGCAGGACCGCATCGTGCGATTTGCCCCGACGCGCCGGGCGGCCCGCCGCTTCATCGCCGGGGAATCCCTGACGGAGGCCCTCACGGCCATCGTCGAGCTCAACCGTAGGGGCAGTAAGGCCAGCCTGAACTTTCTGGGCGAGAACGTGCACACACCCGATGAAGCCCGGGCGGCTCAGTCCGAGTACTTCCGGCAGGTCGAGGAAATCCACCGGCGGGACCTCGACAGTAACATCTCTGTCAAGCTCACCCAGCTCGGCCTGGACCTGTCGACCGACCTGTGCTTCGAGCTGGTCCGGGCCATCGTCGAGCGGGCCCAGGGTTATGGCCGGGACGTGGAGATCGACATGGAGGGGAGCGACTACACGGACCGGACCCTTGAGGTCGTTCACCGTCTCCGAGACGAGTTCGAGGGCGTCGGCGTCGCCATCCAGGCCTACCTCTATCGGAGCGAGCGGGACCTGCGGGCGCTCATCAGCCGGGGCATTAAGGTCCGGCTCGTCAAGGGCGCCTACCGGGAGCCGCCCGACCGGGCCTTTCCCCGCAAGCGGCAAGTCGACGAGAACTACCGCCGCCTGATGGACATCCTCCTGGCCGAGGCGCCCCGCTTCGCCATCGCCACCCACGACATTCGGATGATCCGGCACGCCGTCGAGTACGTACGGGCTCACGGCATTACCCCGCCTCGGACCTTTGAGTTCCAGATGATTTACGGTATCCGGCGAGACCTTCAGCAGAAGCTCCTGGAAGAGGGCTGGCCCCTTCGGGTGTACGTCCCCTACGGGACCCACTGGTATCCCTACTTCATGCGGCGGCTGGCTGAGCGACCGGCCAACGTGGGGTTCATCCTCCGCCACCTCTTCCGATAGGCGACGCAGGGCCGAAGTGTATCGGCGCTGGGCAGGCCTCGCGCCCTACGGCCGCACGATGTGCAGGAGCCCCAAAAGCCCGTGACAGGCCGAAACGGTGGCGACCAGGACCCGCCATTCCCGGTCGGGTTCGCTCTGCCACAGGCGCTCGACTCGCCCCCAGGCCTCCAGGAATCGGACGGCCGGATACGTCGCCACGCCCCAGGCCCGATGTCGGCTGTAAAAGACCTCGCAGTGGTCGATAGGCCGCCCCTGGACGGTCCATTGGGAAAAATGCCGAAGGACGAACGTCCCCATGTCCCAATTCCGGGGTCCCCGGACGGCCGGACAGAGGGGCGGCTCGATACACGTCGAGGGACACCGCCACAGGGCGTAGCTGACGGCGTGCGTGCCGACCGGGAGCGTGACCTCGAAGGGCGTCCCGATGCGAATGTCCCAGGGGACGACCTCGGCCCGGTAGGGCGTCTCCCGGTTGATCCGTTCCCGAAGCCATATCAGCGTCAGGTGCGGCCCGATGCAGGGCGGCACGACCTCATCGTCTGGACCCAGGACCCCGTCTCGGGCATACTGGTACAGGAAGTTTTCCCACGTGTCTTGCACGTACTCGACGTCCGGGTGGTCGCCCAGCCGTTGCCGGACCGGGGGGACGGCATGGCGGTCGACGACCACGATGCGGTCGAATTCGATGCGGCCCTTGGCCCGGGCCTTCAAGAGGTGGGAGACATGCAGAAATCCGTAGCACCCGCCGCCCAGGGCGATCATTCGCTTCATGGGAATCTCCTGCGAGCTATCGTCATCGCCATCGGCCTGATCCTATCCCAGTGTCTTCAGGATGCAAGATGCAAGATGCAGGCATCCTTCAATGAAGGCGTTGCCCCCGGACTCCTGGCGCTTCGGGACGTGTGCACCCGGCTGACCCGGGTCGGGGGCGCCTTCGTCCAGGTCAGCGAAAACCCGGCGACCCGCCGCAAACTCCAGGAATCCGGCCGCTTCGCCTGGGTCCGGCCCGACCGCCTGTGGTGGCAGTACGACCGGCCGGAGACGAAGATTTTCGTGTGGACCCCGGGTCGGATGGAGTTTTACGTGGAAGCCGATTGCATCGTGTATTATGAGGGCCAGCCTGAGGTCCGGCTTCAGGCGCACCCCTTACTGGCCTTCATACGAGACTGCGATTTTTCGGGACTCACGATGGAACTCCGGCAGTTCGAGTCGAAACCCGACGAGACCCGCTGGGTCTTCGAGGCGCCCCCGACGGCCGAGACAGACCCCCGGGTCCCCTGGTCCCGTGTGGCGATCCGCTGGCGCCCCCGGACCGCCGAGCTGACGGTCGAGACGACCGACTGGCTTCACCAGCGGGTCGAGTACCGGCTTCGGACCGACGCCCGGGTCTGGGCCGAGGCCGAGCAAAAAGACGTATGGCACGTGTCGTTCCCGGCGACGTGCGAACGCGTGCCCCTGTCGGAGTTGGGGCAGTAAGGCCATTCGGGAATTCGGCAGGTCGGCAGGTGGGCAGATAGGCAGGTCGGCAGGTGGGCAGGTCGGCAGGTCGGGGGTCGGGAAGGCGGAGTAGGGGCGACCTCCCGATGATGGCCCGGGGAGCGGATGGTCGCCATCCTCATCCGGAGCTACCCGGGACGGCGGCCGGATGACGCCCACCGCCTGAGGGGAGATGTCCGCATCCAAGTGCGGCCCCTCCCTCCCCATCTGCCCATCTGCCCACCTGCCCATCTGCCGAACTACCCATCTGCCGACCTGCCCACCTGCCCACCTGCCGAATTCCCGAATTCCCGAACTCCCGGATAGGAGACCCGTCGGATGGATGCCCAGGCCCTCGTCGTCGAGGTCGGCACGGAAGAATTGCCGGTCGAGGAACAGAAGACGGCCCGCCAGTACATTCAGGAGGTCTGGCCGGAACGCCTCCGGGCCTATGGCTGGACGGATGTCCCGACGGTCGTCTGGACGACGCCGCGCCGGATCGTCCTCTACGTCGAGCGCTTCCCGGCCGTCCAGCCGACACGGACGGAGGTCATCAAGGGTCCGCCGAAACACACGGCCCTGGACGCCGAAGGCCGTCCGACGCCGGCCCTGATGGGCTTTCTGCGGCGCTACGGCGCTTCGCCGGAAGACGTCCGCATCGAGGAGGGTCCCCGAGGGGCTTATGTCGTTTTGGAACGGCAAGTCCCGGGTCGCCCCGCCGTCGAGGTCCTCCCGGAGATCTTAACGCCTCTCTTTGAAAGCATCCCCTTCCGGAAGCGGATGCGCTGGCCGGGGAGCCCTGTCGCCTTCAGCCGACCCGTCCGCTGGATCCTGGCCCTCTGGGGTGATACGGTCGTGCCGTGGCAGTTCGCCGGCGTGACGGCGGACCGATTCACGTACGGCCATCGCCTCCTGACGGGGAACCGCCGCATTGAGGTCCCCGATGCGGCCCGCTACGAGGCCCTCCTGGAGGAGGTCCGGGTCCTTGTCTCCAACGAAAAGCGCCGTCAACAGTTTGAGGCCGAGATCCGTCAAGCCCTGGCCGACGTCCCCGACGCTCGGCCCGTGGAGGACCCCGAACTCCTGGACCTCTGGGTCCATCTGACCGAATGGCCGACCGTCTTGGTCGGGGCCTTTGACCCCCAGTTCCTGCGTCTGCCGGCCGAGATCCTCATCACGGCGATGCGTCATCACCAGAAGTACCTGGCCGTCGTGAACAGCCGGGGCCGACTCCAGCCCCGTTTTTTGACCCTGCTCCAGACCCACCCGTCCCACGGGCCGACCGTCCGGACGGGTCACGAGCGGGTCCTCGTCGCCCGCTTTCGGGACGCCGACTTCTTCTGGCACGAGGACTGTCGGCAGGGCCTCGAGGCCTACGCGGCCCGGCTGAGTCAGGTCCAGTTCCTGGAAGGCGGCGGCACGTATGCCGACAAGGTCTATCGGCTTCACGCCCTCGCCTCGGTCGTCGCCCCGCTGTGGCGGCTGTCGCCCCCGGAGCAGACCCTGCTCGAGCAGGCCGTCCGGCTGGCCAAGGCCGACCTGGTCAGCCAACTGGTCGGCGAGTTTCCCGAGCTGGAGGGCATCGCCGGGGGCCTCCTGGCCCGGCAGGAGGGCCGGCCGGAACCCCTGTGGCGGGCCATCTATGAGCACGTGCGGCCCCAGCGGATGGAGGACCCCATCCCGTCCACGCCGCTCGGGCAGTGCCTGGCCTTCCTGGACCGCCTGGACAGTCTGTGGATCAGCTTCGGGCTGGGCCATCAGCCGTCCGGCTCCCGGGACCCCCTGGGCCAGCGGCGCTGGGCCTTGGGCCTCTTACGGATTCTCATCGAGGGCGGCATCTCGGCGGACATTCCGAAACTCCTGGAGGACGTGTACCGGCGTCTGACCGACCCGTCCGTCACGTCGGCGACCGACGTGGCGAAGGGCCGGTTGTACCATGATTGTTACCTGAAACAGCCAGAGCTTCTTTCGTTCCTGCAAGGTCGACTGGCCGCCTACTGGGAGGCCCAGGGCGCCCGTCCCGACTTCATCGATTCCCTCATCGACCGGCGACCCTGGGATCCCTGGGATCTGGACCGACGTCTGCGGGCTTTCCGAGAGTCCGACCCCGATGACGTGTACCGCATCGGCCTCGTGTTCAAGCGCCTGTACAGCATCACGAAGGACCTCCCGGCGGCTCCGGGCCGGGTCGAGACCCATCGGTTCCAGCAGGACGAGGAGCGCCAGCTCTGGGAGTTCTATCGCCGCCTTCGGGAGCCGGTCACCGAGGCCATCGTCGAACGACGATATGCGGACGCCGTCCGCCACCTGGCCTCCCTGAGCCCCGTCCTCCATACGTTCTTCGAGCAGGTCTTCGTGATGGTCGAAGACGCTGACCTGCGGCGCAACCGGCTCGCTCTGCTCTACGAAATCCGGACCCTCTTCGAGCAGTTAGCCGACTTCCACCGCTGGCAGGTCGAGGTGGAACGGGTGTTCTGACAGAGAAGCGGGGGAATGCAGGCCCCGTGGACGTGCGGCGCGGGACCGATGAGCATCCAAGCCCCGCTCGTCCGAGAGCAGGGCCGGACCCGATGCTTCAGGTGGGCGGGCCGTATCTCACGTCCCGTACCCCCACATTCGAATCGAATTTATAGGGCCCATTTCCACCGGAGCCAGAAAAGGAGACTCCACAGGCCGACCGCGATGAGGGTCCGGTGCTCCCGATGGCGACGGGCCCGGGCCCAGGACCACCGGGTCGACGGGTCGGCCAGTCGGGGTCCACGGCCCAGGGGGAGCCACCGGGGGACGCGGGCGGCGTATGCTTCGTAGAGGGGCCCAAAGCGCCTTTGCAGGAAGGCTTCCTCTTGGACCATCGTCAGGCCGTACACGAGGGCGTAGTAGGCGAGGAAGGCCGCCCAGAACCACGGGCGGTTGATCATCCACGCGAAGCCGACGCCCAGCCAGAACGTTCCCCAGTACAGGGGATGCCGGTGCAGGCGGTAGGGCCCGGTCGTCGTGATGGTCGCCCCCTTTTGGACATGGCCCGCCGCCCAGAATCGCCAGGCCAGGCCGTAGGCGACGCACAACGTCCCGACGATGAGGCCCGGCAGGGCCGGCCGTGCCATGACCGTGCCGAGGGCGGCCAGCCCGATGCCGGACCACACCCGCCAGGCCGGCCGGACCCACTGGCGGCTCATGGCCATCCCGCACCTTTGCATCAATGAAGTGCGTACAATCCCGTGCGGTCGTCCTTCCGACGGACCATCGGATGCGGGAGGGGGAGGACGACGAATTCGCCGACGCCGCTGACCCGGGCCTCGAAGAGGTGTCCGCCCCGGGTATGGCCCTCCCGGTCGCTCAGTACGACGTGGAGGTGCAGGAACGGTTCGCCCTCCCGGGTCGAGAGGGTGCCGTGACACGCGACGAGCTCCCAATCCCCGGGCAGTCGTATCTGAGCGTAACGTCGTTCGCCGACGACGTAGCACCCGACCACGACGTCCCGGACGGCCCCGATCCCCCAGACGGCGACGGCCTGCCAGTCGTGCTGACGGGCGGCCTCCAGGAGTCGGTCGATGACCGATTCGTCGGGTTCGAGGGCGACGACCCAGACGGGACCCTGGGCATAAACTCTCATGACGGACCTCCGGAGTAAGGTAGGATGTAAAATGCAGGATACAGGATGGAGGGATCGGGTGCCACTTGAATCGGTTCGAGCCTCGCCGGTCTGGCGGTGGGCGCCGTTAGTCGTCACGGCGGCGGCCGTCGGCGCCCTGTGGTTCGGATTTCCCGAGACCCGACGGATTCGGGAAGCGCCGGGCCCGCCCTGGGCGGCCATCGGGTGGTTTGCCGGATGTTACGTCCTGTGGACGGGCCTGCGGGGCGTGCGGTACTGGCTCCTCTTGGGCGGCCCGGCGACGGTCGGACGGCCGGTCGTCGCCATCGCATACGTCCATCATGCGGCCATCGACTTCCTGCCGTTCCGCTCGGGCGTCCTCACGTATCCGGTCCTGAGCCGTTTCCTGACGGGTATGCGCTGGCGGCGCATCCTGGCGAGCATGGTCGGGGCGAGCCTGGGCGACGTCCTGGCGACGGCCCTGTATCTCCAGTGGTTCCTTCCGTGGGAGGTCGGCCTGGCCCTGTGGGGCCTGACGGCCTGTCTCGTCGGGCTCGGCGTTTCCTTTCGCCGATTCGTCCCGACGTGGTTCCGGCGGCGTCACCGGATGCGCCGAGACCGCTTTCGGGCCGGCTGGTGGGCCTGGGTCGGTCTATCCCTGATTTTCCAGCGGCGAACCCCGGGGCAATGGGGCCTGTGGGCCGCCCTCTCGGTCGCCATCGTGACCCTGAAGTACGTCGGGCTGACTGTCCTATATCACGGATGGGTCACGGCGTATGGGATGCCGTCCGTTTCGGTCTCGACCCTCTTTCAGGCGCTGGTGGCGGCCGAGCTGAGTCGGGAAATCCCCCTTCACGGCTGGCTCCACCTGGGCACGTGGGAGCTGGCGTGGCTGGCCGTGACGGGCTCGGAGGCCCAAGCGCCGGTCGCCCTGCTCACGCATGTCACGTATGAGGCCGTGATCCTCCTGAGTGCCCTGCCGGCCGCCCTGTACCTGGCCTTTTCGGAAGGCCGGCCGCTCCCCATCCGGTCTCAGGTCCCGGGGGCCGGGTCCCCGGGGGAGGTGGGCCACCGAAAAGTCGGGATTTATGGAGAATAGCGAACGGCGGATGGTGAATGGCGAACAGCGAGTAGCGAACAGCGAATGGCGAGTAGTGAATGGCGAATGGCGAGTGGCGAATGGCGAGTAGCGAGTGGCGAATGGGCCTGGAGCCTGTCGTCCGAGGCCCTGATTCAAACCCGTCCCGACGCCACGACGTCCCGCTGAAGCGGCGACCCCGCTCGGGCGAGCGGGGCCGGGATGAAGATGGCCCGCTGGCCGAACGCCCGAATGCCCGAACCCGAGACCCAGCGCCTCATCCTGCACCTTGCACCCTGCATCTTGTATCTTGTATCCTCTATCCTCATCTTGCGCCCCTTGGGGAGGCCCTCGATGGAAGAGGTGCGGCTTACGCAGTTGTGCGCCGCCGGGGGTTGAGCCGCCAAGCTGGGTCCGGCGGACCTGGCGGCGATCCTCGAGCGTTTGTACGTCGTGCCGGATGAACGCCGGTGGTCGGAGACGGCCCCGATGGACGATGCGGGGGGCGTCTGCCTACCCGACGGGGCCTTACTGTTTCAGTCCGTCGATATCATCGCCCCGCCGTGCGACGACCCCTACCTGTACGGACGGATCGCCGCCGCCAATGCCTTGAGCGACCTGTACGCCCGGGGGGCCGCCCCCCTCTGTGCCCTTCACGTCCTGGCCCTGCCGCCCTCGAAAGTCCCGGCCGACGTGGCGGCCCGTATCGTCCAGGGCGGTCTGGACGCCCTGGCCGAGGCGGGGGCCGTGTCCCTGGGCGGCCATACCCTGAAGGAAGCCAACGTATTCTACGGTCTGGCCGTCACGGGCCATGCCCGACCGGACCGGGTCGTTTCCATGCGGGGGGCTCGGCCGGGTGACGTCCTCATCCTGACGAAGCCCATCGGGACGGGCATCGTCATCGAGCAGTTCAAGGGCGGCGGCCTCTCGGAAGCCGAGGCCCGGCCCGTGTTCGAAGGCATGGCCCGTTTGAATGCCAGCGCCGCCCGTCACATGGTCCGCTGGGGGGCTCATGCGGCGACGGACGTGACGGGCTTCGGCCTGGGCGGCCACGCCTGGCACCTGGCCGTCGCCAGCCGGGTCGACCTGGTCCTGCACTGGGCCGACGTGCCCGTCTACGAGCCGGCCGCCCGCCTGTGGGCGCAAGGCCTCTGGACGGGCGCCAGCCGGACGAACGCGAAGTACTACGGCGCCCACGTCGTATGGGACCCCCCGGAGGCGGCCGAGCGGTGGGAGCGGGCCCTCTTTGAGCCCCAGACGTCCGGAGGATTGCTGATTGCCCTGTCGCCGGCGGCGGCTGAGGACTTCTGTGCCGCCCTGGAAGCCGACGGGTTCTCGGCGCGGGTCATCGGGACCGTCCGGCCGATGGCCCAAGCGATGGCCCGGGTGATCGTGAGGCAGTGAGGCAATAAGGCAGTAGGATGGTAGGTTCGTGGCTAAAGGACCGCTGAGCGCCTGACACCCGGTACCCGACCGGACACCGCCTTTACATATAAAGCCCGCCCGATACGTTGAGGACCGTCCCCGTGATGTAGCGGGACGCCGAGGACAGCAGGAACAGCGTAGCCTGGGCTACGTCGTCGGGCGTCCCAAAGAAACCCAAGGGGATGGCCTTCTGGTACTCGGCCCGGAGCGCTTCGCCCAGCCGGGCCGTCATCTCCGTCTCGATGTACCCCGGCGCGATGGCATTGACTCGGATGCCCCGAGATGCCAGCTCGCGGGCCAGCGATTTGGTAAACCCGATGAGGCCCGCCTTGGCCGCGGCATAGGCCGTCTGACCCGGATTCCCCGTCAGGGCCACGACGGAACTGATGTTCACGATGCTTCCCCGCCGGACCTTCAACATGTCCCGGAGGACGGCCCGCGTGACCCAGTAGGCCCCCGTCAGGTCCACGGCCAGGACGGTGTGCCAATCCTCGGGCTTTAGACCCAGCAAGAGTTGGTCCCGCGTGATGCCCGCATTGTTGACCAATAGAGTGACGGGACCGACCTCCCGGATGAATTCCTGGATAGCGGCTTGGACCGCCTCCCCTTGGGAGACATCGGCGACCAGAGGAAAACCGCGGGCGCCTTCAGCCCGGATGGCGGCCGCCACTTCTTCCAGTTTCTCCCGGGAGCGGGCCATCAGACCCACGACGGCGCCCTGTCGGCCCAGGGCCCGGGCGATGGCCGCCCCGATCCCCTGCGATGCACCCGTGACGAGGGCGACCTGCCCCTTCAGGTCCGGATATACCGGCCATTCCATGGGAAGACTCCGGAATCGGGATTCGGGCATTCGGGAGTCCGGCGCATGGGCGGCCCCGGAAGAGGAGACAGAAGACAAGAAGACGAGGAGTCGCATCTGGTCGGAGCTTCAGCCTTACAGGCCTTCTGCCTCCTTGCCTACCTGATATGTGGGTCGGGAAACGCCCGCATCGGGTTGGCCTTTTACGCCCATCGGCCGAATTCCCGAGTTCCCGGACTCCCGAATTCCCGAACTGCCGGGTTGCCGCATTCATCGGGGCCACCGCCGGAGGGCCGCCTCGAGGGTCTCCAGGTCGTTCACGTTGACGCATTCGGCGTCCGGTATGATTCGCTTGATCAGGCCCGTCAAGACCCGACCGGGCCCGACTTCCACGAACGTGCGTACGCCCAGCTCCCACAGGCGCCGGACGATCCGGGTCCACAGGACGGGCGCCGTGATCTGACGCTTGAGGACTTCCCGGGCCGTCGAGCCGTCCGTGATGGGTTCGGCGTTTACGTTGTTCAGCCAGGGGATCGAGGGGTCCCGCCAGGGGACCCGGTCCAGCCGTTCGGCCATCCGTTCCTCGGCCGGCTTCATGAGGACGCAATGAAAGGGGGCCGAGACCTGCAAGAACACGATACGCCGGGCGCCCCGGCGTTTCAGCTCCTCGGCGGCCGCCTCGACGGCCGGCCGGTGACCGGCGATGACGACCTGGTCGGGGGCATTGAAGTTGGCCGGCGTGACGACGGCGTCCGGCCGGTTCAGGCGGTTACACACCTCGACGACGACTTCTTCCGAAAGCCCGAGGACGGCCGCCATCGTCCCGACCCCGACGGGGACGGCTTCCTGCATGAAACGGCCCCGGTCGTAGACCAGGCGGACCGTATCCGGAAAGGAGAGAGCCCCGGCGGCGGCCAGGGCCGTATATTCCCCCAGGGAATGGCCGGCGACGTAGTCCGGTCGGATCGAGCCGTACCGGGTCAGGAGGGTCCACAGGGCGTAACTGACGGTCACGATGGCCGGTTGCACATGGTACGTCAGGGTCAAGTCCTCGGCCGGTCCTTCCCAGCAGAGACGGCTGAGGGGGAAGCCCAGCGCCCGATCGGCTTCTTCAAAGACGACTCGGGCTTCGGGATATCGATCGGCGACATCGCGTCCCATGCCGACCGTCTGAACGCCCTGCCCCGGGAAGACGACGGCGACCTGCACGGCGGACCTCCTCGGTTCGGGAGTCCGGGAATTCGGGAGTTCGGGAACTCGGCGGTAGGGGAACCAGGCCGTCGGGCAGTCCCAGCATAGGGCGACCCGGCTCGGAGGGCCGACTGCCCGAATCTCCTACCGACCGTATCGCCCGACGGCCGTAATGCCGAATTCCCGAACTCCCGAGCTACCGAATGCCCGAACTGCCGGTCACAGGGCGGCCGCCGGGGCTTTCTCCGTCGCGTCGATCACGACGGCGGCGACCATGTCGCCCGTCACGTTGAGGACCGTTCGACACATGTCCAGAATCCGGTCGATGCCCAGGATGATGCCGATGCCCTCCGGCGGGACGCCGACCGTCGCCAGGACCATGGCGACGAAGGGGAGCGACCCAGCCGGCACGCCCGCCGTCCCGACGCCCCCCAGGATGGCCAACAGCAAGACCATCAGCTGGTCGCTCCAGGGGAGCGAATGGCCCAGGAACAACTGGCTCAGGAAGAGGACCGTGACGCCTTCGTAGAGGGCCGTGCCGTTTTGGTTTGCCGTGGCCCCGAGCGTCAGGACAAATCGGGCGACTTCGGGTCGCAAGTGAAGTTCATTTTCGGCGACCCGCAAGGCCGTCGGCAGGGTCGCGTTGCTGGAGCTCGTCGAGAAGGCCGTCAGCATGACCTCGCGGATCTGCCGGAAAAACCGGGGGGGATGGGTCCGGGCCAGGAGCCACAGGGCCAAGCTGTAGGTCCCAAACTGATGGAGGGCCAGGCCGGCGAGGACGATCAGCACGTAGAGGCCCAACGAGCCCAGGATCGAGAATCCCAGGCGGGCCGTGGCCGTAAATAGCAGGGCCGCCACGCCGATGGGGGCCAGCCGCATCGCCAGGTCGACCATCCGCATGGCGACCTCAAACACGCCCTCGAGGAAGTCCACGACGGGCTGGGTCTTGGGCGCCGGCGTCATCGACAGGGCGATGCCGAAGACGAGGGCAAAGAACATGACGGCCAGCATGTCGTTTTCGGCCATCGCCCGGAGGGGATTGTCGGGCACGATGCGGACGATGGACTCGACGCCCGTCGCCCGGGGCGGGACTGCGAAGGTCGTCCCGGCCCGGACCTGCTCGAGGAGCGCTTGCCGGTGCTCCGGTGCCAGACGGAGGCCGGGCCGAACGGTATTGGCCAGCGTGAACCCGATCAGGACGGCCGCGGCGCTGACGGTCACCGTGTAAGCCAGGGTCTTCAGTCCGATGCGGCCCACCCGCCGGATATCGCCGAGCCCGGCCACGCCTAAGACCAGGGCCGAGAAGACCAAGGGGATCACGATCATCAGGAGCATGCGCAGGAATATGCGACCGATAGGCTCGGCGACCCGGTCGACGACCCAGGCCAGCGTCGGCGAGTCCGGCCAGGCCAGATGGGCTGTCAGGCCCAAGACGGTCCCTATCACGAAGCCTAAGAAGATCCGGCGGTGATGCATAGACCCTTCGGGGCCAAAAAGCTCGATGCCTCATCATACTGACGGATAGCCTTCTTGCCAACAAGTGCCCCCGTCCGGACCGCCGTCTGGAGACGTGCGGTTTGCGGGCGTGCTGGTTTGAACGGCCTTTCCCGTCCCCCGGGAAGGAAGTACCGTGACGGGTCGGCAGATGGGCAGGCGGGCAGTCCGGCAGATATAGGCAGATGGGCAAGTACGTGCCCCCGGGGGTGGCCCAGCGGGACCCAGCAAATCAGGACGTCCCCCGCGAGGATGGCGTCGCCCTGCCCCGACACCGGCCGTCATACCGGCGGCTACTCCCCCCGTCTTGTCCAGTGTTCAGTGCCGTAAACACGGGTGTCGAATCCTGTAAACACGAGTGGACTCGGCGCCTCGGAGAGGGGTCTTCGGGAGATGCCTTGGGACGGCATTAGATGTAGTAAAACTCTCAATGGCACGGGGTTTGCACAAGACGTTGAGACGTTCCGCCGGTGGACGGCGGATGCGCGCGTTCGTGACGTCAAGTCCGGCGGGTGGCCGTACGCCGGGAACCCGAGTGCGGGTGGGCGGGTGGCGTCTACCCTGAGGTGGTGGCACGGTGTCTCGGCGGTGGCGGCGGGGGAGGGCCCGCGGGCGACGGGGGGAACCCTGCCATGATCCGCATACCTCAGACTCCCGTTCCCCAATCCCCGAACCCCTTTTCATGGAGGCGTATGGCTTGGGTGAAACCCCTGGACGCACGGAGGTCGAGCATGGCGTTACTCCGCCTTCGGAAAGAGGAATCGCATCGTCCCCCAGCCGACTCTTTCCCTAAATCCTTCTTTAAGGTCCACCCCGTGGACCTGGGCGTCTTGCTGTTTCTCATCGTGGGCTTTCCGGTCTCCCTGGTCCTCTTGCCGAGTCTCCTCAGTCTGCTCTTGCTCCTGACCGTCATCACGGGGTGGGTCGCCTGGAAGCGGACACGGTAAATCAAGGTGCCGGGCCCTGGGTGTCGGGTCTCGGCAGAAGCATCGTAAGGCAGATCGCCGGCGTTTGATCTTCGAGATTCGGTTCGACCGAACCTTGCGTCCGCCGCCGAAGGCTGAACGCCGGTCCAAAACCCGAGAGGCACCCGGGTCGCCCGAACAGGTGACCCGAGCCCGCCTCTACTCTCGGTTTCCTGACCCTTCGCTTCGCGTTGTGACTGTTTCATTTTGGGTGGGCGAATCGGTCAGATATGTAGGCCTGGAGCGGTTTTTCTTGGAATCCGCCCCCGGTCCGAGCCGCAGCCAGCTGGGATGAGCTTTTCCGCCCTTTCCCCCACCGGTTTTGGAACAGTCACTTCGCATCTTGCATCCTGCGTCTCGCATCCTGTATCTTGACGGTGGCCTGAGGCATCCCCCTTTTAGACTATCTTTGAGCTCCAAGGAGAAGCAGACCATGGCCGTTTCCATCCGGAAAGTCGGCGTCGTCGGATGCGGCCTGATGGGGTCGGGCATCGCTCACGTGACGGCCCATGCGGGCTACTCGGTCGTCGTCCGGGAGGTCTCACCAGAACTCTTGGAAAAGGGCATTCAGAACGTGCGGAATTCTATCCAGCGCTGGTCGGTCCGAAAGGGTCAAATGACGGAAGAAGAGGGCCAATCCTTGGTCGCCCGCATCCAGTTCACGACCGAACTCCAGCCCCTGGCCGACTGCGACCTCGTCATCGAGGCCATCACCGAAAACATGGACATGAAGAAACAGCTCTTCCGGGAACTGGACAAGATCTGTAAGCCGGAAGCTATCTTCGCCAGTAACACGTCGTCGTTGTGCATCACCGAGATGGCCGTCGTCACGAAACGGCCGGCCCGATTTCTGGGTCTTCACTTCTTCAACCCAGTCCCCGTCATGAAGCTCGTCGAAATCATCCGGACGGACCTGACGGCCCCGGAGACGGTCGAGACGGTCCTCGGGTTCGTGCAAACCCTGGGCAAGACGCCCGTCCGGGCGCCGGACCGACCAGGCTTTATCGTCAATCGTCTCCTCGTCCCTTACCTCCTGGACGCCGTCCGGTGCCTCGAGGAGGGCCTGTCGACGCCGGAGGAGATCGATCAGGCCATGGTCCTCGGCTGTGGCCATCCGATGGGGCCTTTTACGCTCCTCGACTTCGTCGGCCTCGACACGACGTACTACATCGCTCAGGCGATGTATGACGAATTCAAGGACCCCCGGTATGCGCCGCCGCCGCTCCTGAAGCGGATGGTCCTGGCCGGCTTCCACGGCCGCAAGACGGGCCGAGGTTTCTACGACTACACGAAGAAAGAGGAGGGGAGGGCCGGATGAAGCGGATCCCGAAGTTCACCCCCACGTGGCACGTCCTGACGGGTCTCAGCGTAAAAGAATACCGCCGCCTGCGTTGAGGGGGTCGGTCGATGGAGTTTCAACACATTCGCCTGGAAGTTGAACCCGACGGCGTCGCCGTCCTGACGGTGAATCGGCCCGAGCGGCGCAACGCCCTGAGCCATCAGACGGTCCGGGAAATCGGCCAGGTCGTCGAGGCCATCGCCCGTCAGGAAGGCATCGGGGCCTCGATCCGAGCCCTCATCATCACGGGCGCCGGCGACAAGGCCTTCGTCTCGGGCGCCGACATCGAGGAGCTGTCCCGCCTGACGCCGGTCGAGGGCTACGAGTATACCCGCCAGGGGCAGGCCGTCCTCAATGCCTTGGAGGCCCTCCCGATCCCGGTCATCGCCGCCGTCAACGGGTATGCCCTCGGGGGCGGCTGTGAGCTGGCCCTGGCCTGTCACATCCGGCTGGCCTGTCCGGAGGCCCGCTTCGGCCAGCCGGAGGTCCGGCTGGGTATCATTCCCGGCTATGGGGGGACCCAGCGTCTGCCCCGCGTCATCGGCAAGGGCCGGGCCCTTGAGTGGATCTTGACGGGCGCCCACTACACGGCCGAGGAAGCCTACCGGATCGGTCTGGTCAATCGCATCGTACCCCGGGAACAGCTCTTGGACGAGGCGAAGGCCCTGGCCCGGCAGATCCTGGCCAACGGCCCCGTCGCCGTCCGGCTCGCCCTGCGGGCCGTCCAAGAGGGCTTAGAGATGCCTCTCGAGATGGGGCTTCTCCACGAAGCGAGCCTGTTCGCTCTGACGACGGCGACCGAAGATATGCGGGAGGGCACCCGGGCCTTCTTGGAAAAGCGAGAGCCTCGGTTTCATGGACGGTGAAAGTAAAGGTCGTAAGGCCGTAGGGCTCTTGGGGTCGGAGGACACGGGGTGTTAGATGTCAAGTGCTTGGGCACGGGCCGTGTCCAATACCTAACTGCCCTATTGCCTTACTGCCTTGCTCTCGGGCCTATGCAGACAGCTTCGGACGTCCTGACGGCTTGGATCATTCGGAACGCCCCCGGCCATCCGGCATGGCAGTGGGTCGGCCTCATGCGACTGTGGCCGACCATCGTCGGGGAAGCCTTGGCCCGGGTGTCGGCACCCGTCCGTTTGCAGGACCGGTCCCTGACGGTCCAGGTCGTCCACCCTGCGTGGCTCGCCGAGCTTCGTCAGCATACCGACATGCTCCTTCAGAACATTCGAGAGCGGTGTCCCTGGTGCGATGTCGCCGACATTCAATGGGAGGTCCGGCCGACTCGCCGGAAGCGGTCCGAGCCGGCATCTCGCCCGCTCCAGGCGGCCCGCTTGTCCCCGGAATTGGAGGACCTCCTCGAAACGATGGCCCGCTCGATCCCGGACGCCTGTCTGCGACGCCATTTTATCCGGGCCTGTCGGGCTTACTGGCAGGCCCGGCACAGTTTCTGACCATCTGCCCATCTGCTGACCTCCCGAGTAGTTTGAGATCGGACTTCGGTCTTCTCGGACACCCAGTACCTGGGACCGATGTTTCGATGGATTCCCGATGAGACGGTACGGTTTTGGCTGGAGCAGTTCGTCGGCATCCGGCTGGCGTTGATCGCAGGGGTGTTCGCGTCGGTCGGCGTCGGCTTGAGCATCTATGCCGTCGTGGGGACGGTGCGAGGATGGCGTCGGCGCCGGCGCTACCCCGACTGGCCGGGGGCGACGGTCCCGGTCCGGGTGCGGAAGGCCGGGCGGTGGGGTCTTGGGCTTCTGGGCCTGGCCGGGGTCGCCGGCATCCTGGCATGGCCGTGGGCGGCGCACTACCAGCGCCTTGACGGTCTGGACGTAAAGCCCGTCGGTGTCGTTCGGGTCCGGCCGAGCGGGGGCGGGGCATGGGTCGTCCGCCTCGAGCCGGAGGTCCCGAGTCTGACGCCCGTCCAGCAGGCCGGGCGAGGCCTCCGGTGGTTCGTCGTCGGGGCCTTTGTCGAATGTCCCCCGGCCGTTCGATGGCTCTTGCTCCCTTCCCTCCATCGTCCACTCTGGATCGGCTTTCAGGAGCGGGTCGGCACTTTCATCCTCACGCGGGACATCGAGCGGATGAGTGAGCCGTTTCTGGACGATGCCTTTCGCCTGCTTCGGCGGACCGGCTTATGCCGGATGCGGGTCCTCGCCTCGGTCCCGGTCGAAGCCCGGACCGGTGACCTTCAGGTGCTCGCGACCCCGCGGGGCTACGTCTTGCTGGGGACCGGACGGCGCCCCGGGAATCCGCCTAAGACCCGACGTTAGCTAAATTCGGTCTCGGGTCCCGGGAAAAGGGAGACGCCGGGACTCAGGATCGGCTTCCGGGAAAAAGGAGCTTTGAAACGGTTCTAAGGGCTTCGCGGGGTGCCGGATGAGGGGGAGCCTGTCTGAATCTGTCTTCTGAGCCGACATAGACCCGCTGTCTTCGCTCGCGGGCCCTCCCCCGCCGCCACCGCCGAAACCACTGACCACCACCTCGAGGTAGACGCCTCCCGCCCACCCGCATCGGGGCTTCAGCGTGCGGCCAACCGCCGCCGAAAACGTCGCCGTGCGCACCCGTCGTCTCGACGGACGGAACGTCCGGGGTCTTCAGCAAGATCCATGCCGTCCCGAGGTTCCCGGCGGGCCTCCGCTCTCCCCTACGGCTTCCGCAGGCCTCCGACCCCACCCGGTCCGGCTGGTGTGTTCAGCGGCGTAGACAGTGTGTTTATGCCATAAGACACCACAGGACAAGAGGCAGGTGGGAACTTCAGGGAAGCCGCACGTGGGTCAGAATCCAGAGCCGATACAGGGGCGCCAGCCAGGCCTTCAGCAGGACGTCCGCGACGAGGCCCGCGGCGGCCAAAGCCAGCCAGCGTCCGCGGTCCCGCAGTCGGTAGGCCGCCCGTCGGTCCGGGTCGAGGCGGTACAGGAGAGGCTCGGCCAGCAGGACCCCCAGGACGACGTAGGCCAGGACCCGCAGGACGGCATAAACCGGCCAGGCCGTCAGGAAGGTCCAAAGGGGGGTGTCGCTGTGTCGCATCAGCGAGCCCACGTAGTAGCTCATGTAGTTCATCAAGACGGTTCCCCCATGCATGGAGAGCAGGCTCGCCGTGGCCAGAGACGTGACCACAAACAGCCCCAGCTCGACCCCATGACGACGCAAGAATTGACGAGGGTCCGATTCTTCGCCCCGGCCGGTCCGAAGCCAGTCCAACATCCTTTGCCGGTAAGTTTCCCCGTACAAGACCAGAGGCGCAATGGCCGGCCCCTGCCGGTAGGCCCACAGGGTCCCGACGACGCCCAGGGTGGCCGCCCACAGCCACATCCACCGGATGGCCGCCCGCCAGGCCCCCCGGCGTAAGAGCCAGACCATGAGACCATAGACGGGCAGGGTCTGAAGGACCGGCAGGACCCAGGGATGCCCCAGCATCTGGCCCAGCCACGTGGCCCCGACGACCCACAGGCCAAGGCTCCCGACCCCGGCGACCCTTGCCGCTACCGTCTTCCAGCCCATGCGCCGCCTCCGAACGGAACGGTTCACCCCGACGAAAAGGGGCTCGAGCGCTGAATTGGGACCCCCGGCAGATACGTTTTTACAGGCCAAAGAGGCGTCGTGATGTCAGGACAGGGCCCGGGAACGACCCCAGACCCTTCGCCCTTCGCGAGCCTGTCGGGTCGACGTCGTCAGGAAGCTACAGGGGCAGAGCCCGAAAAACCGTCTTTCTCGAGTTTCCCGTAAGCCGACCCTGAGTCTCAGCCTCTCGGCCTCCCCCTCTTTCCTGGGACTCGGCCTCCGGCCCCCAGGACCGAGCTTTGCCATGCGTCGTCACCGGGTACTTATTTCCTCCGCCCCCCACCCCCGTCGGCCGGGGACTATAATATACCCGCCGGGGTGGCCCGAGGAGTCCTGCATGGCACGGCTACCGACCTACCAGAAAAACATCGCC
>BEHN01000018.1 GCA_002898535.1 bacterium HR11 | reverse complement strand
GGACCGGCTGGAGGTGCGGCTGGCAGGGACGGGGTGGCTCCGGCGGCGGCTGGGCGAGGGGTTTCGGGTGAAGGCGTGTGAACTGGTCTGGCGGGACGGCGGTCTCTGGGCACACATCGTGCTGGAAAAGCCCGTCTGTGCCGTGGAGGTTCGGGGTCTGCTTTCGGTGGACGTGAACGCCCGGACGGTGGACGCGGCGGACTGGGCGCGGGGCCTGTACATGGTGCTGCTGGTGGGGGCGTGGCTGGGGGTCAAAAACCGGTACCTGCGGGCGATAAGTGAAATCCAGCGGTGCGTGGGGGGCCGGAAGGCGAGGCGGCGGCTTCGGGCGAAGTACTACGGGGCGATGAACGCCCGGCTCCGTCAGCTTTTGCACACGTGTGCGGCCTGGATTGTTCGGTATGCGGCGGCCGGGGGCCTGGCGATGGCCCTGGAGAATCTGAGGTACGTGAAGGAAGCGAATCGGATCGATGTTGTGACGCGGGGGATTTTCAATCGGCTCCAGGCGTATATCGCCTACAAGGCGGCGCTGGAAGGGATTCCCGTGGTATGGGTCAATCCCCGGGGGACGTCGAGCCGCTGTCCCGTATGCGAGCAAGCAAAGCTCAAGAGGGACGGCGCCTCCGGGGCGGTGTCCTGTGGAGCCTGCGGTCTTCGGGCGCACCGGCAGCGCGTGGGGGCCGTCGGTGTGGGCCGGAGGGCGCTCCAGGCGAAAGCGGGCGCAAGCCCGCGGGCCGGGTCCGAGCCGTGCCCGGCGTCGGGGATAGGTCCGATGGCCGGGCGGCTTCTTCATGGGGAGAAGGCCGTCCTGCGGCTGACCGAAAAAGGTTTGGTCGTGGAGGCCGACCCCGGGGGCGTGGTCGCCTCGCAAGGCCTCCCGACGAGGCCGAAATCCAAATCTTCCACGGTCCGGGAATAAAAGACCATGGAAGGTGAAACGGCGCCATGCATCCGGACCATCGTGTGCTCACGATCCGTCAGGCCTTCCAAGAATGGGAACGTCAGCCGGAAGGGGGCCTCTGGCTGTGGATGGAGTCGGCCGACTGGCTCGGCCTCGGACTCGGGGAACGCCGGCCGACCCGGCCTCTTTGGCGGGTCCAGGCCCGACAGGACGGCCAGGTCGAAGTCCAGGTCTTTCTGCATACGCCCGACGAGGCCGCCCGATTTCGGACCCGATGGCCGGACCTCGAAGTCCCGGCGGAGAGCGCTCGGTACCCCGTGGTCCAGACCCTCCGGGTCCCCGTCGGAGATGCGCCTCGCCTGTTGGAAGACCTGCTCCATGACGTCTTCGGCGTCCCGGAAGAGGCCGACATCATCTGGTATGGCCGCTCGCCGACGGCCGTCTACAACCCCCGGGTCTACTCGATGGGCTGTCTGTCCCTGGTCCTCCTCGGGCTGATCGGCCTCCTGGCGATCGGATACTTGTTATTGGGGCAATAAGAAGGCAGATGGGCAGGTCGGCAGATAGGCAAGTGGGTAGATCACGCGAGTTACGACCTTCAGACTCTGCACCTGCAAGGCCTCGGTCTTTGGTGTTGGGTGCTGGGTGTTAGGTTCCTTGTCTCCGAATCCCAGACACCGAGGCTCTTTATCAGAGCCGTTCGGTTGGGAGAAATGGTGCTCCCATAAGGGAAAACGGTGGTCCGGCGATCTCGATTTTTCAAGATTCCTCAGGATGACACCGCCATGACGGGCGGTGTTCAGAGGGGATCGACACGGCCATGACGGGCGGTTTATGAGGAGGACGCCCGCAGGACGGCCGGTGTTCCCAGGATAGACGCCTGTCGCCCGACCGGCCGACCTGCCGACTGCCCATCTGCCGACCTGCCCATCTGCCCCTTCCCATTGGCACCGAACGCCCGAAAGAGCCATAATCATAAGGAGTCCTCCCGAAGAGGCGATTCCCCTATGATTTCCATCCAACGGAAGCCGACTCGGACGGTCCGCATCGGACGAGTCCTGATCGGGAATGGCCATCCTATCGCCGTCCAGACGATGACGGCGACCCGGACGACCGACATCGATGCCACGCTGGCTCAGATCGAGCGCATGCAGGCGGCCGGGGCGGACATCATTCGCATCGCTGTCGACAGCGCCCGAGACGCCGAGGCCCTACGGGTCATCCGTCAGCATACGGACGCCGTCCTGGCCGTCGACCTCCAGGAGAACTACCGGCTGGCCGCCGTCGTGGCGCCCTATGTGGACAAAATCCGCTACAATCCGGGGCACCTCTACCATCACGAGAAGCACAAAGACGTCCGGGAGAAGGTCGCCTGGATCGCCTCGGTCGCCCGGGATCACGGATGTGCCCTCCGCATCGGGGTCAACTGTGGCTCCGTCGACCCCGAGTTCCAGCGACGGTACCCCGACGATCCCCTGACGGCCATGCTCGAGTGCGCCCTCTTCCACTGCGACATCCTGGACCGCCTGGGCTTTGACCAGTACGTCGTGTCCCTGAAGGACTCGGACCCCTACCGGGTCATCGAGGTCAACCGTCGGTTTGCCGAGAAGCGGCCCGACGTGCCCCTCCATCTGGGCGTCACCGAAGCGGGCCTGCCCCCGATGGGGATTGTCAAGACCCGTATCGCCTTTGAAGCCCTCCTCGCCGAGGGCATCGGCGACACGATTCGGGTTTCCCTGACCCTGCCGAACGACCGGAAACACGAGGAAGTCCTCGTCGGCCGTCGAATCGTCGAGGACGTCTACCAGGGACGCTTCCTGAACGCACCCCGGACGGCCCTCCGGGGCTTGAACATCGTCAGTTGCCCGAGCTGTTCCCGGGTCGAAAACGAACGGTTTGTCGAGCTGGCCGAACAGGTCCGGGCCTTGACGGCCTATGCCAAGGACTACGACATCACCATCGCCGTCATGGGCTGTCGGGTCAACGGCCCGGGCGAGACGGATTCGGCCGACCTGGGCCTCTGGTGTGGGCCGACCCATGTAAACCTGAAGCGGGGTCCTGAAAAGATTGGTACTTATACCTATGACGAGATCCTGCCCCGCCTTCGGGAGGAGCTGGACCGCCTGATTCGTCAGCGCTTCGGCTCGCCGGGGACGTCCCCGGCGGACGTTCGGGAATCGGCCGATGTGGCACCGTAGCCTTAAGGTTCGGTCCGGCCATGCCCTTTGGGGGTCCATGGGTTTAGCCCTGCTGGCCCTGGGGCTCGGGATGGGGGACCTGGGGGGACGGACCTTCCCTCTGAAGGCTTGCTTTCAGGGGGCCCCGGCCGAGCTCCGAGGCTTGCCCTTAGTCTGGCGGGGGACCCCCATCGGGGTCGTCGTCCGCGTGATCCCGCCGCAGGGTGACGACCCATGTACGTGGGTCGTGCTTCGAGTCCAGAGCATGTATCGGGGCCGGATCCCCCTCGATAGCGTCGTATACGTCCACCCGGGGCAAGCCCTGGAACTGGTCGTCCTGGACCCGGGGTCACCGGCCCTGCGGCCGCCGGCGGTCCTACCGGCCCGGCCGGTCGCTATGCTCTCGGTCGAGCGGGATTGGATCGAGCGGCTCCAGCGGTATAGAGATTTGTGTAGCACATGGATCCGGGGGTTCCGCCGGTGGGTCCGCTCGGGCCAGGCCGCCGCCGACCTCCCGAGGGCCCGCCAGGACCTCTTAGACGGCCTCGCCCGGAGGTCCGTCTTGGGGCCGTGCCTGTCGTGGAGCGAGCGACGCCTCACCTATACCCTCCTGCGGCAGTGGATGGACCTCCGGGACGGACTTCAAACGTACGGATACCCGCCCTCCGAGTTGGACCCCGTCATTCAAGGACTCCACGCCCTTTGGACCGACCGGACCTGTGACCCGACGCGGCCGAATGACGGTGTAGACCTATGATCGACGCCAGCATGGCCACGCTGATCCGCCAGGTCGAGGCCCCCTGGGCCCGTATCTTTGAACAGCTCGACTGGTCGGCCTTCGGGGCCCAGTACCGCCTGGACCGGATGCGACCGACCGACTTAGAAGCCGTGTTCGCCATCGAGCGGCAGACCTACCGGGACCCATGGCCGCGATATACGTTCCTTCACGAAATGCTGGACAACCCGAAGGCCGTCCTGCGGGTCATCCGGACCCGGACCCCGCCGGTCCGCCTGGTGGGTTACTTCACCCTCCGCCTCGAGAAGAACCTGGTCCATCTGACGAATATCACCCTCCATCCCGAATACCGGGGCCGGGGCCTGGGCCACTACGCCCTGGCTTACGCCATGTACCTGGCCTGGACGTTGGGCGCCCAAACGATGTATCTGGAAGTCCGTGTCCACAACGAACGGGCCATCCACCTCTATCGGAAGTTCGGCTTCCGGACAGCCCGGATCATCCCCCATTACTACCCGGACGGGGAAGACGCCCTCCGGATGGAGGCGCCTCTGGCTTAGAAGAGAAGACCATGGACCATGGACCATAGACCACGGACTATGGACTTACTCGGGCCGTCCGGTCGTCCTCGTCTTTAGGGCCGAGGCAGGTCTATGGTCCATGGGCTTACCGTCTATGGTCCATATGGATAAGATTCAGGCCTATCAGACGTTGCGGTCCGCGGCCCTTCAGTGCCCCCGGTGCCACCTGGCCCAGACCCGGACCCAGGTCGTCTTCGGGGAAGGCTCCCTGGAAGCTCGCGTCATGCTCGTCGGCCAGGGCCCCGGCCGGGTCGAGGACCAGACGGGCCGGCCCTTCGTCGGCCCGGCCGGCCGGCTCCTCGACCAGGCCCTCGAAACCGTCGGTCTCGCCCGTTCCGACCTCTACGTGACGAACGTCATCAAGTGCTGGGCCTTCCAGACCGTCGGCGGCCGCCGGCAGGACCGGCCCCCCACGGCGGCCGAGCGCAAGGCCTGCGCCGTGTGGCTGGCCCAGGAAATCCAGATCGTGAACCCCCGGGTCATCGTGTGCCTGGGCGCCCCGGCCGCCCAAGCCTTCCTCGGAAGCCGCTTCAAGATGACGACGGACCGGGGCCGCTGGCATCCGACGCCCGAAGGCCGGTGGGTCATCGCCACCTACCATCCGGCCTACGTCCTGCGCCTGAAGAGCCTCGACGAGGCGGCCTACGAGCGGACCTGGCAGGCCTTCCTGGACGACTTCCGCCAAGTCGCCGCCAAAGCCCGGGAGTCGTGACGGAGGTAGGGAGATAGGGAGATAGGCAGATGGGCAGTCGGCAGGTCGCCAGATAGGCAGGTAGGACCCCATTCGCCATTCGCTACCGCCCCGTAAGCCGGCAGCACGTGTCGGCCGGGATGTCCGGGGCCTCGCCGACACCATCGGCCGGGATCTGTTCGGCCAGCCGCCGGGCCTCCTCGGCCAGACCCGCTTCGACTCGCTCCCGGAGGGCCGCCTCGATGACCCGCTGGACCATCGGACCACAACACCGCCCCGACGGGTTCGTGATGTGGCACCACTTGCCCGTCCGGGCCCCCGTGTACCGCTGGATGTCCTGGAGGGAATCGCAACAGCCCTTCACGACGATCTCCTCCCGGATCGTCTCGGCCAGGACGCCGATGCAGTAACAGACGGGAATCGGCGGCGCGTCGACCTTGTAGCCGACCCGGGTCCGGACCTCCGCCTCGACGACGACCAGGTCGGCGTCCCGATGGAAGTAGACGACGGGACATCTTAGGTGCGGACAGAAGCGGAAGCCCTTGAAACGGTCCGTCAAGGCCTTGACCCGGGGCCACTCAGCCTCCCGCACGTGGGATATCAGCGTGATGTTTTGCGGCACCGGCCAGGCGGCCCGCCCGCAGTGGGGACACACCGTCGGGTCCTCCCGCCAGGTCCCTTCCAACGTCAGCCCCGAAAGCGTTCCTAAAGCCATGGCCATCTCCTCATCATGCATCCTGCAGGCATCGACCCCGATCTTACGAGCGGGGCTTTGTACCCTGCATTCGGCCTTGGGTCTCCAGAAAAGCCAAACACCCAGCACCCGACACCCGTCATCCCGCACAGCAGGACATCCGGGCGACGTCCCGGCCAAAGGACTGGGCCGCCAGCCGCAGGCCCTCGGCCATCGTCAGATACGGGGCCAGGGTAGCCGCCAGGTCGCCGACCCGCAGGCCGGCCTGAAGGGCCAACTGCGCCGCATAGATGACCTCACCGGCGTTGTCGGCCACGACGTGTACGCCCAGCAGACGGTCCGTGGCCGCATCGGCCACGAGCTTGAAGAGACCCCGCGTGTCTCGGTTGACCCACGCCCGGGCGAGGACCGCCACGGGCATGACGGTCGTCCGCACTTCATAGCCCTGCGCCCGGGCCTGCGCCTCGGTCAGGCCGACGGCCGCCACGGTCGGGGTCGTGAAGGTTATCCGGGGGACGACCGAGAGGTCGACCCGCCGGCGGTCGCTACCGAGGGCGTTTTCCGCCGCCACGGTCCCCTCATAGGCGGCCACATACACAAACTGCGGCGAACCCGTGCAGTCCCCGGCGGCCCACACGCGGGGATTCGTCGTCTGCATGAATTCGTCCACGACGATGGCGCCCCGCCGGTCCGTCTTGACACCCGCCTGATCGAGGCCGAGCCCCTCCGTATTTGGGCGACGCCCCGTAGCGACGAGGACGTCGGCGACCTCTAAGCTTCGGAGCTCACCACCGACTTGGACCCACAGGCGCTTTCCCACCGGCGTCCGCTCGACCCGCCGGACCTGGGCCGCCGTGAGGACCTCGATGCCCTCTTCCTGCAAGGCGGCGGCCAGGGCTTCACTGACCTCCGGCTCCTCGAAGGGCGCGATCCGGGGCATAATCTCTATCAACGTCACCCGCACGCCGAGCCGAGCAAAGAGTTGGCCCATCTCAAGGCCGATGGCATTCGCCCCGATGACGGCCAGCGACGTCGGGAGCGCCTCGAGTTCCATCGCCGTCGTGCTCGTGAGATACCCCGCCTCGACCAGGCCCTCGATGGGCGGGACGGCCGGCGAGGCACCGGTGGCGACGATGTAAGCCGACGCCCGGACGGTCCGGCCGTCCACGGCCAGCGTCTCGGCGTCGACGAACTGAGCCCGCCCCTGGACGAGCTCCCAGCCGTACAGCTCGACGAGGTCGGCATACTTCTCCTTCCGGAGCGCCCGGACCAACTCGTCCTTTTGGGCGACCAATGCCCGCCAGTCGACGGGCCCGGCCTGGGTCGGGATGCCCGCATAACCATGGTGCCGGGCCAGGTGATAGACCTCGGCCGCCCGGAGGAGAAACTTGCTGGGCACGCACCCGACGTTCACGCAGGTCCCGCCCAGCGTCCCCGCCTCGACCATCAGGACGCGGGCCCCGAGGTCCCGGGCGCGGATGGCCGCCGCAAAGGCCGCCGACCCGGAACCGACGATGACGAGGTCGTAAGCGTCTCTCCGGGTCCTGCCGTGGACGGGCCGCTCCTGAGACACGGCCTCGACCGACCCGACCCGACCCAGGAGCGAAAGTTCGCCGGGCCGGTAGCCGGCCTTCCGGATGGCTTCCCGCCAGCGCTCGGGGTCGGCCGTCTCCTCGGCCTCAAAGACGGCTTCGCCCCGGCGAAAGTCGGCCTGCACGTTCCGGGCCCCGGCACTCTCCAAGGCCCGACGGACGGAGACTTCACAGTGCTCACACGTCATTCCCTCGATACGAAGCTTCCACTGAAGAGCCATCGGTCACCTCCGTATCCGGCAGTTCGGGAGTTCGGTCCCTATCTCCCTATCAGAGCCGTTCGGTTGGGAGAAATGCGGCTCCCATCCGGAACAACGATGACCCGGCGATCTCGATCTTTCAAGCTTCCTCCGGATGACCCGGCCAGGACGGGCGGTGCATGCGGAGGACGCCCGCAGGACGGCAGGCTCTCTACGGAAGCCCCCGGCATGACGGCCGGTGTGCCGGAGATAGACGCCCGTCACCCGACCTACCGACTGCCCATTTGCCCACCTGCCCATCTGCCAACTGCCCATCCGCCGAATGCTTGAAACATCGTGCTTTCGTGGAGGTGCCCTTTCCGCTTCCCATCACACTTCTCACCTCCCGAACAGCTCTGCTATCTGGCCTATCGGCCGACCGGCTCAATTGGGCCTTACGTCATTCGGCCCAATCGACCCGGTAGCCCATCGCCTCGATGCGGGCCCGGATCTGAGCCTGAAGTTCTGACGACGGGACGTCCCGGAACACGACCCGGGCGCTCCCGTCGGGATAGTTGACCTCGGCCCGGACGACGCCCGGCAGGCGTTCTAAGGCCGCTCGGATGCCGACGGCGCACATGGCACAGTCCATTCCCCCGACACGGAAGCGGACCTCCTGCAGGGCCGCGGGCGGCTGAACTGGAGACGTTACCTTCCCGACCGAAGCGCCGCCCAGCAGGGCATTCACGTAATTCGGAAACAGGGCCACGGCCAGGACGAGGACGGCGATGGGCCAGAGGGCGATGCGGTTGAAATGTTGCAGACGGTGAACCCATCGAGGCGCCGACGACGGGACCGCACAGCAGGCGTCCGACGCCTCCGAGGGGGCCGGCGCACAGCAAGCGTCCGGGGCCCCTTCAACCCCGACAGAGAACGTCGAACCATCGGCCGCTCCCCCGGGAGTCCGCCGGGGCCGACGGTACGTCAGGTAGAAGGCCGCGCCGAGCGCCGCCAGGGCGAGGGTCAGGAAGTAAGGCCGGTAGACGGCCAGCTTCTGGGCCAGGCCGGCGCTGGAGGCCCCGACGGCCAGGGCCAGCAAGGGAAGCCAGCAACAGGCCGAGGCGGCCAGGGCCGACAGGACGGCCCCGCCGACGGCCCAGGACGCCCATCGGCGAGCTCGGGTCTCGTTCGGATGCATCGGGGCACCTCCTTGGACGGGCTTCAAAGGGCAGTAGAGCAATCAGCAGAGCCGTTCGGTTCGTGAGAATCCTGATAGACTCGACTTTTCCGACCCTTCGAGAAAGACGATTTTTCAAGCATTCGGCAGATGGGCAGGTCGGCAGTCGGCAGATAGGGCCACGGGACGGGAAAAGCCGTTACCGAGACCCAAAGCCCCTCGGGATCCCGCATCTCGCATCTCGTATCCCGTATCCTTGAAAAATCGTGCTTCCCGGGCGGTGGGAAAGGTCGATTTGACGCCATTCTCACGGACCGAACCGCTCTGATAATGAAAGGCGAACAGCGAATGGCGCCCTATCTCCCTACCTGCCCATCTGCCGACTGCCTATCTGCCGACCTGTCAGCTCTGCCGCAGGATGACGCTCAAGGCCCGAGCGATTCGCTCGAGGACCTCCTCATCAGTCCGGCCCTCCCGCATGCACGTGCGGGCACAGTCGACCAGGTGGTTCTCCAGGATTTTGGCGGCCAACTGCTTGACGGCCCCCCAGACGGCGGCGACCTGGATGAGGAGGTCGTCGGCGCACTGGCCCCGGGCGATCTCCCGCCGGATGGCTTCGAGCTGGCCCTGGATGCGATGGATGCGATGGATGAGCCGTCGCCGGACGGGCTTGGGGAGATAGATCGTCCGCAGGACCTCGGGGACCTCCCGACGGTCGGCCGGCGGGGCCGTCGTGACCGTGGATGGGGTCTTCCCTCGACGTCGGACTTGAGCCGGCATGGGGGCCTCCTAACAGAGCCGTTCGGTTCGTGAGAATGGCGTCGGAACAACCCTTCCTAACGCCCGGGAAGCACGGTTTTTCAAGCATCCGGCAGATGGGCAGGTCGGCAGATAGGCAGATAGAAGCCGGGTGGGCAAGGATCAGCCCCAGGGCTTTTGGGACCATCTGCCCATCTGCCGAACTGCCTATCTGCCAAAGCTTGAAAACCGTCCTTCCCGAAGGGTCGGAAAAGCCGAATCCATACTGCCTCATTATCCTATTGCTTTGATGTACGGATACCCCCCTCCCTATGTTACACCCTCCCGGCCCCGGAATCCAGAGCGATGGCTCAGGGGTGAAGGACGAGGGGCGCCTCGCAAGCCAGGAGCCCAGGCGACGGTGGCCCCGGCCAGGCCGGCCAGGAGGGCCAGAGTCGGCAGGTACCGGAAGCCTTTTGTCATGGCAGACCTCCTTGCTGAAAGGTTGGGTGCTCGGTCTTCGGTGTGCGGGATGGGCGTGATATACCCATATGGGTATATCGACCCACCGTAAAAATATACCCCATGGCCTATCCCGTCCATGTCCGCCTCAGGCGACGGAGATTTCCGACCGGACCCGCTGAAGGAGTTGAGCCCGAGCCGACCGATAGGCCGGCTCGATGAGCTCATAGGCCCGGTCAAAGTCGAGGGGGTCGAGGTCCGTCCCCGGACAGCCCTCCAGGATGACGGCTTCCAAACGGCCGGCGACCGACTCGAGCTGAAGCCGCATCTGGGTCGCAATCATCAGGGAGACGCAGTGGAATAAGACGTCCAGGGCGCCCCGGGGAACTTCGGCGGGGCGGCTCATACACTGGCAGGAAAAGGCGATTACCCGCCGGGCGCCCATCTCGTAAGCCACCCGGACGGGCAGGTTGGCCGCCAGGCCCCCGTCGACCAGCCACCGACCCCGATACCGACGCGGCGGGAGAAGGCCCGGCAGGGCGATCGAAGCCAGGACCGCCTCGACCAGGTCGTCCCGGTCCAGGACGACGGCCTCGCCCGTCATCAGGTCGGTGGCGACGACGGCCAGCTTGCGGGGCAAATGCGCAAAAGTGTGAAAGGGCAGGACCCGTCGGATGAACTGCTCGGTCCGCCATCCGTCGCAGAGGGCGGGCGCATTTCGTAAAAGGCGAAGCCAACCCCGACGGAAATCGAGGACGTCCGCCGTTCGGATGTGCCGCCACCGGGATTCCAGCTCGGCCGGCGACAGCCCCGCCGCGATCAGAGCCCCGTTGACGGCCCCGATAGACGTCCCGACGATGAAGTCGAATTCGATGCCCAACTCGACCAGGGCCCGGTAGAGGCCGACCTCGATGGCCCCGTGGGCCGCGCCGCCGCAAAGGACCAGAGCCGTCGTCATCGTCGTCTCCCCTACGTCGGTGTCAGGTCCTGGGTATCGGGGGTTCGGCCCTTCCCGCCACGCAAGACCCGACGCCGAACCCCGACCCCAAAGACCGGGTCCCAAAAACAAAGGGGGGTGCCTCACCCAGGCCTCGCATTCGGGAAGGCTCGGTCACCCCCCAGGATACCCTCGAACCTCTCGACTCACTCCGGTGGCTGGTCTCGAATGAGGTCTACGTAGACTTGATGGTCTATGGCCCGAAACTGGTCGCCGCAGGCCCGACACCGGGCCCAGAAAGAGCATTCCCGGTCCCGCTTGTCGCATCGGAGGTCCAGGTCGAAATCCGTCGTCCGACACGTCGGGCAGACGGTCGTCCGCAGGCCCGCGGCGATGCGGTCCCGGGCCGCCTCCAGGGTTTCCAAGTCGGCGCCCTCGACGGGAAACTCATGCCCGCAGTGGTCACATCGGGCCGTACAGAGGCACTCGCCCCCCTCGAGTAGATGCAGGACGGCCGACAAGCGACTGTGCCAGCATCGGGGACAGGCCATGCCTTGAAGTCGTTCCTGGGCTTCTTGTAAGGAAATCATCCCAGACCTCCGGCCGGTTCGGCGGAATCCCCCGGCTCACAAGGACCCGGCAGGGTCGAGGCCACCTGCGGCATCGGCCCCGTCGTCCGGTCCCATCGCCCGGCGTAGGGAAGCTCCAGGTCGACCGTGAGTCGGCAGGGGACGACCCGACGGCCCTGGCGGGCATACATGCGGAGCGCAAAAAACCAATGGAACTGCCGGGTCCACCGGCAACATCCGGGCTCGATGGCGACCTGGACCCGACCCGGCATCCAGAGAAGAACTTCCCGGTTCCCCAGGAGGTTGAACGTCCAGGTATGGCCCTTATGGCGGATCCAGTTGGGCATACATCGGATGATGGGAAATCGGGTCACCGACGGCGCCTGCCGGGCCGGGCCGACGGCGACAATCGCGTCCAGTCGATAGGCCCGCCGGAGTCGGGGATGCACTCGGGTGAAGCTGGCCCGGTCGACCAGAGAGGCCTCGGCCAGTTCGATGAGGTCCGACGGAATCCGTTCGTAAAACCGCAGGGGGTGGGAATGATAAAGGCCTAAAAAGGTCCCCGACGGACGGGCATCGGTGAGACGCCGGACCCGCCGGTACAGACGCTGTTCGTCAAATTCGACGAAGTCCTTCCCGCGAGTCCCGCCCGTGTAGGGGACGTAAGCCGTGACCCAGAAGTCGCCGCCGACGACCCGTCCAAAGAGCAGGCCAAACCGTTCCTGCCGGGGCCGCCGGCGGATGCCCTGCAAGATGTGGGTGCTGACGTCGGCCAGAACGCCTGGATGAATGGCTACCTCCGTCATCGTGGCCTCCGTAGGGATCGATACGGGCCGGGCGGGGCGACCCCGCGAGTCTCCTGCCCGGCCTCTCACCACTTATTACCCTGGCCAGCCTCAGAACGTGACCCGGAGGCCGCCGGTAATCGTGAAATCCCATAGGGTCTCGTCAAAACGGCCGGGTAGGCTCAGGTCCCGGACGGTGACGGTGTCGAAGTCGGAGGCCTCGAACTTGTAGCCGTAAAAGCGGCCGTCGAGGCGGATGGCCAGACCCGTCCGTTCATTCCGACTCCGCCAGACGAAGATGTCCACGCCGCCGCCGGCGTTAAAGACGAACTTCGTCTGGGAGTCGCCCCGGTCGGGGTCGAACACGACGATGCCGGCCCCGGCCGTCACGTAGGGGACGACCTTCTCCCCGGGCAGGATGTGGAGGACGGCGTTGCCGGCGAAGTACCAGGAGTTGAACTGGTAGTCCCGGACGGTCGGCGTGTCGACGTCGACGGGCGTGAAGCTCCCGGTGACCTCGATGCCGACCCAGGGGAAGGGCGTGACGTACTCGACGGCCAGGTTCAGGGAGACCCCGGCCGTCCAGTCCAGGCCGGGGACCTGGTCCTCGATTTCGGTGGCGATGTCCCGGATGTTGGCGCCGGCCCAGCCGCTGACGTTGAAGCTGTTGGCCCGGAACTGGGCCCAGGCGGGGGCGGCCGCCAGGACACTTCCGACGGCGAGGATCCTAAGGAGTTTTCGAGTCCGCATCGCAGACCTCCTGGACAGGAATTCGGGCATATACCCATAGGGGTATATGCTTCTCCAGAAGGTACGGGCCCCCCGACCCCGACGTTACATCCCGACCCCCGCCGCCTTGGCTTCCAAGACTTCCGATGCCATGATGGATCCAGCCCCGAATCCCTGACCCCGAGGAAGTCCCCATGAAGCCGACGACCCCATCCGCCCTCCTGTGGTGGTACTTCCAACGCATGGAGCTCTTCCAGGGCCTGCCGGAAGAAGAGCTCCGATGGCTCCACCGCCAGAGCCTGATGCGACACTACCGGCCCGGGACTTATATCGCCCTTTCCCTTCCCGACGAATCCCACATCTACATGGTCAAGGCGGGGTTCGTCGAACTCGGGTACCGGGACGCCCGGGGCCGTGTCTTTGTCGTGGACCTGCTGGGACCCGGCGATTTCTTCGGACGCCTGTCCTTTGGCGGCCATGTCGACAGCTTTGCCCGGGCCGCCGGGGAGGTGGACCTCTGTATCATCGCTCCCCAGGCCTTCCTGAGCGTCATCGAGCGATACCCCGACCTGGCCCTGCGGGTCCTCCAGCGGCAGGCGGCCTACATCCGTCTTTTGGAGTCGCGACTCCGGGGGGTCGTCTTTCAGGACGTCCGACACCGTATTCTCCATCTCCTGTCGGATTTCCATCGGCGGTTTGCCCGTCGTCCCGACGAGTGTCTCGAGATCCCCTTGACCCACCGGGCGATCGCCTCGATGGTCGGCTGCTCGCGGGAGACGGCCAGTCTATACCTGTCCAGACTCAAAAAGGCGGGCATCATCGACTACACCCGACGATACATCTGCATCCGGGACCCCCAAGGGCTTCAAGAGAAATTACCCTCCCTCTTTGAAGAAGAATTGTAATCTGCCTTACAGACCCCAGCCGGGCTGACGTCTATCTTTCGACGACGGGCATTTCGAGGGAGCGGTGCCCACTTTCTCACCCTACTTACCCGAGGAGGTTCACCGATGGCGAAAGTCAGCATTTTCATCCTGGCCGGTCCCGGCAGTGAAGAAGGCTTAGGACGCGTGGCCAACGCCCTCGTCGCCGCGAAGGAGTTGAAGGAAAGGGGCCATACCGTGGAGGTCGTCTTCGACGGTGCGGCCACGCGGTGGATCCCGGAACTCCTGCGGGAGGGCAGTCGGCTAGGGCCCCTGTTTCAGGCTGTCCGGGACCAAATCGCCGGCGCTTGTGGCCACTGCGCGGGGGCCTTCGGCGTGAAGGACCGTCTGGCGCAAGTCCCCGCCTTAGAGGAATTTGAGGGGCATCCGAGCGTCGCCGAGCGGATCGCCGCCGGCTTTCAGATCCTCACCTTCTGAGTCGTTGCCTAAAGGAGGACGATTATGCATCACCGAATGGACTGGACCCGGGTCATCGTCGCCGGCCTCGTCGGCACGGTGGTGTTCGACGTCGTCGGTTTTCTGCTGACCGCCATGATGGGGACGCCCACGTGGTGGGACGTGCCCCGGCTCCTGGGGATGAAGACCAACCTGGGACTGGCCGCCGGCGTATTTCAGCACTACGGCAACGGCGTCATCCTAAGCATTCTCTTTGCCGCCCTGGCTCCCCATCTGTGGGGGCCCGTCTGGTTTCGAGTCCTCTTCTACATCACGGTCCAGACGGTCTTTGGCGTGTGGCTCTTTATGATGCCCCTCCTGGACATGGGGATCGCCGGTCTGAAGTCCCCGATGGGGATGATGGCGCCCGTCGGGTCAATCCTTCGCCACTGGGGGTATGGCCTGGTCCTGGCCTTTCTCGTGCCGGTGCCTGAGGCGGTGCCGTCGCCAGCCCCCGAACGGGCCGGCCTGTGACCCGCTCACGGACTCCCGGGCGCGTACACTTCCACGTCGGGGAGCATGGAAGCCAGGGCAAACCAGTACATGTAGGCGACGGGCAGGGGCCGGTCCGGTTCGTCCGGCGATTCAACCCGGACCCAGCGGCCTTTTTCGATGTACGTGAGCCGCACCCGTACGGAGCCGAGGCGGTCCTCGAGGGATCCCGTCCTCTGCGTCTGTCTTTTTACGTCTTCAAAACGGTAGGCCCGCAGGGCTGAGTCGGCCTGCACGACGACGACCATGTCCTTGAGAGAGACACCCTTCGGCTTCGGCCGGCGGAGCCATACGGGAAAGAGGACCTGGTCTCGAAAGAGGTGGTACCGCCGGTACGGGTCTTGGTAGTAATTCCGACCGTGGCCGGTTTGAAAGGACAGGACCGTCGTCTGCGGGTATCGCCTCTTCCAATCGCCCCAGGGAAGCATCTCGGCGGGGACCAGCGTGAGCTTCCAGCCGGCCCGGGCCGCCGGCCCCGTGACGGCCCGCATCATGACTTGACTCCACAGGCTTTCCTGGGACGGCGTCGGCTGACGGTCGTAAAGAAGGAGGTTCGAGTTGTACAGGAGGCCGCTGACGCCGAATTCCCGGACCTGCCCCCCGACATGGCGTTCGAAGACCAGGGCCGAATTGCACAGCGGACAGTAAGTCACCAGGATGGGGACCCCGCCCAGCGTATCGTTGACCGCCTCATGCCAGACGAGGATCCGCAGGGGGTAGGCCCGGGCTTCAGCGCCGATACGGACGCCGACGACCCAGTCGTCGGCCTTTAGGTCGCCGGCCCGGTCCGCCGGACGGACGGGCGGATAGGTCAGAGCCGGGATACCGTCCTTCGGGGGACCGCCTCGCAGAATTTGATCCCGGGGGACGAGGCTGAAGCTGACGTCGAAGCCATTCCAGTCGTCGGCCGCCCGGACCGGGGCCCAAAAGCCGGCTATGAGGAGGATGGCCGTAGCCCAGCCGGCGGCCTTCCGAAAATACCGGGCATCAGGAAGACGTCCCATATCGGTCCCCCCGGTGCTTCCCGATCTATACGGCGTTCCGGCCTGCGACGCTACAATCCCCTTCGCAGGCCGCCGGGGGAGACTTCGGGATTCGGGGACCGCCCGGACCGGATCCTCAGAGGCGAACTACTCGGTCAAGTCGGAGGCCTGCAGATGATGCGCCCCGTCGCCTTCCCGTGGAGTCTCGTCGGGCACCGTCCAGGGCCGTACGGGGCCGATTCAGCTGGTCGTCCCGGGCTGGACTCCATGGGCGGCCAGGTATAGTTGAAGCGCTATCGACGCGCCGAGCAGGGCGGCGACGGCCACGAAGGCCTCCATCGGCATGATTTCGACCTCCATGTATATATTCGGTCTTCGGTGTTCGGTCTTCCACCCCTGAACCCAAACACGGCCCACCGCGGCCCTTGTCCAGTTCCATTCATAGGTCGCAACCTGCGACCCGGATTCAGCCGCCCACTCAGGCCGCCCCGTAGTCGTAAACCTCGAAGCTGATCTCCCGGACCTCTTCGCCCTCCCATTTGTAGCGGGGCTGTTTGACCCACTGGCCGTCGACGAACTTAGGTTCCTTATGGACTTTCACCTGCACGACTTCCAGCGATCCGTCCTTGGGGGCGACCCAGAAGTCGAGGTCCCAGAGCTTTTCAGGCGGTCCGCCCTTTTCCCGAAAGTCGACGCACGCAAAGTACTGGCCCGTCTTCACGAGCTTCCGTACGGGGTCATGAATGCGGACCATTTCGAGCTGAAGCGTCTGACCCGTCTTATCGTCCTGGATGACGAAGTATCCACCGTGCTCGTCCGCATTCTTTTTCACATGCCCGTCGATGGTCGCTTTCACTTCCCAGGCCTTGCGTTCGCCCCCGACGGCTTCCCCGCCGTGTTCACCGGCGATGGCCCACCACCAGGGTTGGGGCTGGCGGGCTTTCATCACCCACTCGCCGTTCAGGTTATAAGGCTCCTTATGGACGCGGACCTCCATGACCTTGAGCGTGCCGTCCTCCGGCTTCACCCAGAAGTCGATGTCGTAGCGCTGTTCCGGATCGCCGCCGACGGGCTGAAACTCGGCACACGCGAAGAACCCGTAGTTCTGGATCCGCCGGACCGAGGGATGGAATTCCACGAACTTGAGTTTCAGCGTCTGACCCGTTTCGGGGTCCTTTAAGACATAGACGCCATCGTGGTCCTGAGTGACCTGCTGGACATGCTTTTGGAGGACGTCGAGGACGTCCTCTCGGCTAAAGGATTGGGCCCAAACGAAGCCCGCCAGCAGGTCCAGGAGCACGACGGCCCGACCGACCGTGGCCATGCGCATGATGGTTCCTCCGCGCCCGTTCAAGGCAACCGTCTTGAGCAGATGGGCAGTTCGGCAGTCGGCAGGTGGGCAGATAGAAGATAAAAGGGCAAGGTAGCAAGTTGAGGTGACGATACCCAGGCCCCGGCACAGCCATCACGGCCGGACCAGCGAGACGGCGACGCCCAGGCCGCCGCTCACGCACAGGGTCGCCAGGCCCCGTCGCACGCCCCGCTTCTGCATTTCGTACAAAAGCGTCGTGACGATGCGGGCCCCCGTCGCCCCGATAGGATGGCCTAAAGCGATGGCCCCACCGTTGACGTTCACGATGTCCGGGTCCCACTGAAGCTCCCGTTCGACGGCCAGGACCTGCGCCGCGAAAGCCTCGTTACATTCGATCAGCTCGAAGGCCTCTAAATGGAGGCCCGTCTTCTCCAAGAGCCGGCGGACGGCCGGCACGGGGCCGATCCCCATGATCTCGGGCGGCACGCCGACGACCGTGTACGCCTCGACGATGGCCAAGGGTGTCCGACCCAGCCGTTCGGCGATGTCCGCCCGAGTCAAGAGGAGGGCCGCCGCCCCGTCGGTGATCCCGGAGGAATTCCCCGCCGTGACCGTCCCGTTCTCCTGGAAAACCGGCGGGAGTTGAGCCAGCTTCTCCAGCGACGTATCCGGCCGGGGGTGCTCATCCCGGTCGACAAGGACCGGCTCACCCCGCCGCTGGGGTACGGAGACGGGCACGATCTCGTCCCGGAAGCGGCCCGTCTGGGTCGCCCAAACGGCCCGCTGATGACTCCGCAGGGCGTAGGCGTCCTGCTCTTCCCGGGAGATACGGTATCGCCGGGCTAAGTTCTCGGCCGTTTGGCCCATCAGGAGGCCGCTGAGGGGGTCCAGGAACCCGTCCCGGTAGTTGCCGTCGATGAGGACGCCGTCGCCGAGGCGGTAGCCCTCAAAGCGAGCCCGGTCCAGCATGTAGGGCACACGGCTCATGGACTCCATGCCGCCGACCAACACGACGCGGGCGTCGCCCATCTGAATCGCGTGGACGCCCGAAATCAGGGCCTGCAGACTCGAAGCACACGCCATGTTGACGGTAAAGGCCGGCCGGTCGACGGGCACGCCGCACCGGTAGGCGACCTGGCGGGCCGGATTGGGGCCGCACCCGGCCTGCCGGGCGATGCCCATGATCGTGAGTTCGACGTCCGAGGGCTCCAGACCTGCTCGGTAGATGGCCTCCCGGGCGGCCCATACGCCCAGCTCGACGGCCGTCAGGGGGAGAAACACGCCGCCGAAGTTCCCGATGGGCGTCCGGGCCGCACTGAGGATGGCGACGGGATGAGCCATGACGCGCCTCTGGCGGTGGTCTCAGGATACACGACACGACGTGGGCGACACAAGAGGGGGTCTCAGGCGTTCCAAGTCCCCACGTCGCCCCGAAGTCTCCCCGACCCCTCGCCGCATGGGCTCATGGCTCATAGTCCCATGAGCCATCAGCTATGAGCTATGAGCCAATGTGGCTATGAGCCCATAGCGGTTATGAACCATCCATCACCCTGGCTCGTCCCGCCGTCCCTTTGAAAAACCGTGCTTCCCGGGCGATGGGAAAGGCTGTCCCGACGCCATTCTCCCGGGCCGAGCGGCTCTGTCATCACTCCAAGGACTTTCGCAGGCGGCTGTCCAAGGAAAAGGCCCCGCCGCCGTAGATTAAGAACGCAAGGGCAATGAGGGCGTACATCAATGCCAGTTCATCCAACGAGCCCCGGCTTACATTGCGGTATACGGCCACAGCCATGTTGAATAGGAGAAAGAAGGCCGCATAGCGGGTCCAGAGGCCGATGGCCAACAGGAGACCCCCGACAAATTCCGTCAGGGTCGAGAGCATCGCAAACAGGATCGGAGCCGGGAATCCGATGTCCTCGACAGTCTTGATGAAGCGCCATTCCTGGCCGTGGACAAAGTATCCGTAAGCGGTCAGGACCTTTGGCCACCCATGCAGAAGGGCTATGAGCAAGCCCGCACTCAGCCGGATCAGGGCCGGCCCCGCCAGGACAGCGGAAGATTTCGGTGCCGCCATCGAAGACCTCCGTGAGGTCTACAGGTCTCAGACATGTCGGGTATGATTGTACGCTTTCGAATCGACCGACGCCAATTCCAAGCCCTGGGCCGATGAGCCGGTCAGGCGTAGGGGCAACCCTTGGGATGGCCTGGGACGGAGCGCAGACGTCCCGTCTGCCGGAACGCGGGCGACCCCGCCTGCAGGGGTCCGACGGATAGGGTCGAGCCCCTCACGTCTTCACGTCGTCACGTCGAGGAGCGGGCCTGCTTGGCGGCATAGAGGGCGCGGTCAGCGGCCGCGATGATTTC
The DNA here is from genome assembly GCA_002898535.1 of bacterium HR11. Lineage (NCBI taxonomy): Bacteria > bacterium HR11. The sequence continues at coordinate 43,720 of BEHN01000018.1, read as the reverse complement.
TTCAGTCGTCCGGCCGTGCTCAGGGTAGGCGGCCAGTCCGATGCTCACCGTAGGATGAATGACCTGGTTCGGTTGGACCGGGAAAGGGGTCGCGGCGACGACGCGGCCGAGTCGGTCGGCCACAGTTCGGGCCCCCTCGGGAGACGTCTCCGGGAGGAGGATGAAGAATTCGTCTCCGCCGTAACGGTAAGCGATGTCGCTCGGACGGACGTTCTCCTTGATCAGGCGGGCGACCTGCTGGATCAGCTCGTCTCCCTTGAGGTGGCCATACAGGTCGTTGACGGCCTTCAGGCGGTCGATGTCCACGATCAAGAGCGTGAAGGACCGGCCGTAGCGTTCGGCCCGGTGGATTTCCTCCCGCAAGCGACGGTAGAACTCCCGGTAGTTGTAAAGCCCCGTCATGGGGTCCGTGATAGAAATCTCCAGGAGCTGGCGCTGGAGCTGTTTCATGGCCCGGCGGTCCCGCCGGAGACCCTCAAACACGACCGCCGCATAGGCCGTAATGATGAGAAAGGCCCCCACGACGATGAACTCAAACTCCACCGACCCGATATGAGCCGGGTCCGTCAGCCCAAAAACGACGACCAGGTAGCAGGCCGCAAACAGGAGGCTAAGGGTCAGGACAGGCAGGAAGCCGGCATAGCCGGCCGTATACAGCAGGGCGGCAAACCAAGCCATCATGAGGATGAATCGGCTCTCGGGGGCCATGTAGATGTAGCCATTGAGCAGGAAGGCCGCCACGACCATCGGGACGTAAATGTAATGCCGGTCCCACTTCAAGAGGACGTCCCACCCGAAGTGAGGGACCGACCACAAGACGGCCTGGGTCGCTACCGTCCACCCGAGGGCCTCCAGCCACTGGGCTATCGAAAATCGAGTGACGCCGACAAAGCGTAAAAACAGGAGAACCCCCAGGGCCAGTAGATAGCCGGCCGTCGCCAGCAAAATCCCCCGTTTTCGGGCCTGGCGCCGCTCTTGGTCAGACGCCTGATAGAGATCGGCCAGCCGCATCTGCGCAATTCCCGGTCTCTACATTTCCAAAGATACAGTCCCGTACGGCGGATACTCAACGTAGCGAAGGGACGAGCCACGGTCTTGGGCCGACGGGCCGGTCGGGATCACCATCCTTCCATCGTCACTTCGTCACTCCATCACTCCGTCACTTTGAAACATCGCCGGTGCCCGGTCACAGTGTGCGGATTATCCCGAACGCAAGATACCAATTTTACACCGCTCGATTGATTTTATCGGCATGCGAGGCGACCGTCCAGTTGTCAGCGTGACGTACGCCTGACACGTAGGGCGCGACTCGACGGGCCGCCCCTACGGGACCCGCTTGCTTGCCACGACCCCAAGACAACCACTTGACGGAAAGCCCCCCCATCGGTAGGATAGTACCCAGGCCCCTGGAGTCATCGGATGCAGGGTCGACGATACCGTCGGAAGGTAGGGCGGCTGTGGACGCGCAAGACGGCGGTTCTACTGGCTGTCGGAATCGCCTTGCGAGTCTTCCTCTTGGGGATGGCCATCTATGGGACGCCGGCCCACACCTGCGGTTGTAGCGATGGTGTCTGCTGTTGTCACCCGACTTCCTCGGTTCCCCGTCTCGAACCCTGTCGATGGAGGGGCTATCCCGAGGCCGGGCTGGCCTACCTGACCCTTTGGGTCGAGCCTTCTTCTCTTTCCTGGACGCCTGAGCCCCCTGCCGCTTTCGAGGACGGGATAGGGTCCTTCCTATCCCGATTTGAAAGCCCACCCGACTTACCCGAGCCGCCTCCCCGGACATCTGTTTGATCTATCCAGAATCCCTCACGTCGGGTTGATCCTGACGCTTTAGGCGTCCCGTCAAGGAATCCGGCGGGTCGCGGCGTCAGGTCTTCATGCCTGGGGCGCCTTATCGTAGGCGCTGTCTATCTGAACTCGTCTCAAAATTCCGGAGATTCCGGTCCTCACCCGACCCTCCCCCACAGAGAGAGGGTTTCTGAAAGGAATTCTCTCGGGGAGAGGGTTTTGAGACGAGTTCTATGCAACTTGCCCTTTATTGTCTGGGGAGGTCGCACATGAATCCTCGGTCGATCGATCGACGGATACAGGTCTCTACCGGGGCATTCCGAACGGGCCCCTTCGTGTTCATAGGCACCCTCTTGATGCTGACGATGGGCGTCCAGCCCGCCAGGGCGGCCCAGTGGGGTGAGCTCTTCGTGCGGGTCGAGCCGCCCCTTCAGGACGTGACCGTCCGGGTTCGGCCCATGGAACCCGACGGGCCGATTTTGACCGCCCCGACTCTTCTGGAAGCCGGGACCTGGTACGTCCCGCTTCCGGCGGGTCGATATCGGGTCGAGGTCCTGTACCTGGACCGGCCGGTCGAGTCGAGGGAAGTCCTGGCTCGACCCAATGAACGGGCGACGGTCGTCGTCCGCATCCCCCAACAGCTGATTCCTCAGGCGGCGGGGACCGTCGAAGTCCGGGCGCCGCGAGGTCCGGAACAGCTTCAGTCGCCTGCGACGGCCTACGTCCTTTCCTCGACCCTGACGGGGGACGTGGCCGTGAGCCGCCGCTGGCAGTTGCAGGACCTCCTGGCCGAGACGTCGCCCGGCGTCGTCCGGTCGCATAACGACATCGCCCACGTCCGGGGCGCCGAGACGGCCATCGGCTACAACATCAACGGGACGACCGCTTTGTGGACGATGAACCCCGTCTTCGGCCTCGGTCCGGACCCGAGCGTGTTCCGCTGGATTCAACTCCGGACGGGCGGTTACGCGGCCGAGTATGGATGGCGCTTCATGGGCGTGATGGACGCGGTGCCGCAGAGCGGCCTCGGCGTTCGGGGTACGACGGGTCAGGTCGAGGCCGGGGGCGGCTCGCCGGGCACCTGGCTGGGTCGGGTGGCCCTGGGGGCGGGCGGGGACCGGTGGGGTCTCTATACGAATCTGTCCGGCCTTCAGAGCGACGAGTACTTCCAGCCCCGGGCCCTGGAGGTCGCCCACGACCGGGGTCGGGCCCTGCGGCTTTTCGTACGGGGCGACTATCGGTGGAGCGACCGATGGCTGTCGGCCCTGACCCTCATGTTCAACGGCGGCCGTTTTCAAATCCCCTTCGACCCGGCAGCGCCCGAACGGCTGGAACAAGAAAGCCGTCTGACAGAGGTCAGCGGTCTCTTCGAGACGGACTATGTCGGAGGCCGCTGGCAGGTGTCGATTCGCACGGGGTGGTCCCTCCAGACCCAGCGGCTGGAGGCCCTTCACGACGGTCAGCACCTCTGGGGGCGTGGCCGTCGCCGGGACGGGGTCGGCCACCTGGACGTCGTCGTCGGTTACACGTGGCGGCCCGAGTGGACCCTCCGGGGCGGCGTTCAGCTTCGGCGCCTGACCTGGGACGAGTCGCTGGACGCCCGGGCCGCGCATGCGGCCGCTCATGCACATCCTGCACGGGCCTTTCTGCGGCCGGCGGACCTGGCCGGCCTCCATGCCGTCGTCCAGGGCCCCGGCGTGTCGCTTCCGTCGATGTGGAGCGCCCGGGACGACGGATGGCTGGCGGGCCTGTTTGTCGAGCAACACTGGGCCCTCGCCCGGTGGGTCCGGGGGAATGTCGGTCTGCGGTGGGATCGCGTCCAGGCGTTAGAGTCAGCAAGCTACGTGTCGCCGCGGCTGAACGTGACCCTGGGTCCGCCCGACGGTCCTTATTCAGTCTTGCTTAGTTATGGCCGCTTGGTGTGGTCGCCGCCGATCGAGAACTACCTGCTGAGTTCGGTCACGCATGACTCGACGCCCGTGCGGTCCTTGGTAGCCGATGTGTGGGAGGTCGGATTCCGATGGACTCGTGAAGCCTGGACATTTCAAACGGCCGGCTTTTATCGGTACGGTCGGAACGTGTACCACACGGTCAACGAGCTGACGGTCGGGGACTTTCCCCTCGAGTGGTTTCCCTACGTGAACTTCCGGGCCGAGCGGGTCCGGGGCTTCGAGACGCAGGCCCGCTTCGAAAGCCGGTCCGTCCCGGTGAGCTTCATCCTGAACTACACGCTGGCGTGGCACGACTTCTATGGGCCCGTGACGGGCGGCTTCGGGGCTCGGTCGGAGATGAGCCCCTTTGAGGCCGGTAAGTTTCCCGCCCCGATGGACCAGCGGCATACGGTTACGGGCATCGTCACGGCGGCCCCTTGGCCGTGGCTTCGGGCGTCCCTGTCGGGGACCTGGGCCAGCGGCCTGCCGGTTCATGAGCACGCCGAAGCCGGGCATGAGGATCACGAGGCGCCCCACGCGATGGCGATGTCTCCGGCGGCCGACCGGATGCCCTCGTACCTGTACCTCAACGGGCAGGTCGCCGTGCGGTTTCGCTCGAACCCCGATGTGTGGCTGACCCTCGGCGGGGAAAACCTCACGAACCGGCGGGTGCCCATCACGGTGGCGACGGCCTTCAATCCGGCGCAGTACCTGCCGGAACGGAAAGTCCTGCTGACCTTACGAGCCGCCTGGTAGGAGCCTGTTCCCTTGGGGGAGGGGGCCATCGGGCAGGTGACAGGTCAAGCCGAAAGGGCTATGATCAGGCCATTCAAGCCCGGTGGCCCCTGTCATGGCTCCTTTCGTGGGGGGCATTTAGACCCTCGAGGGTGGCTCGGGAATGAAACCCAGGACCTCGCGGCCGGTGCGCGCAGTCGGCAAGCTCTTCTTGCGCCTGGGGGTCACGTCGGCCCTGATTACCTGGCTGTTTTACCGGACGGACTGGCATCATTTCTGGAGCATCGCCCATGCGGGACGACCGGTGTGGCTGGTCCTGGCCTTCGGGACCCATTTTATCGGGATGGGCCTGAGTGTCGTACGGTGGCGGCTCCTGCTCCAGGCGGTGGCGATTCCGCTCCCCTGGTCGGCGGCCCTGTGGGCGCTCATGAAAGGCGCCTTTTACAACACGTTCCTGCCGACGGCCATCGGGGGCGATGTCGTCCGCATCCATCAGGTCAGCCAGTGGACCCGGCGGCTGGGGGCCACGGCGACGACCGTCGTCGTCGAGCGATGGATGGGTCTCGTCGCCATGCTCCTGCTGTTGGGCCTGGGCCTCTTTTCCGCCATTGGCCCTGTCATCGTGCCGGTCTTTCTCCTTTCGGTGGCCTCCGTGGGGCTCCCCGTCGTCGGCTATGCGGCCGTCTACAAGTTGGGGCAACGTCTGCGGCGCCATGCACCGTGGGACCGTCTGTTCCGGAAACTTCAGACGGTCCACGATGCCCTCATGACGTACCGACGGGACCGGCTCACGATGCTCCGGGCCCTGGCCTGGTCGATCGCCATTCAACTGGACGTGGTCCTATACTACTGGCTGATCGGTCAGGCCTTCCGGGTACCGACGTCGTTTCTCGGGTTTGCCGTACTGGTCCCGCTGGTGCAGGTCGCCAGCCTGGTCCCCATCAGTCTCTGGGGCCTGGGCCTTCGAGAGGCCGTATTTTTTCAGGTAGCGCCCTTCTTTGGGATGCTGTCGGAGCAGGGCTTCATCGTCTCCCTGGTGGCGTCCGTGATGGGGATGTTGTTCAACATGCTGGGCCTACCGATGGCCCTGGGGTCTTATCCGTCAGCAGAGACCCTCCCGGCGGACGCCGACCGCCCCCGTCCCTGGGCCCTCGAGGTGCCCGAGAAGAGAGACGGCGTGATGGAGTGAGGGGATCGCGGGGCGACGTGACGTCGCACGAAGCTTGAACAAACCTTCTGCCCAGGAGGTAGGACCATGCCGCTGTACGTGTACCGGTGCGATAGCTGTGGCCATGAAGTCGAGCGCTTACAACGATTTTCCGACCCGCCCCTGACGACCTGTGAACGGTGTGGGGGCCCCCTGGAGAAGGTCTTGTTCCCGCCGGGCCTACAGTTTAAGGGGACCGGCTGGTACGTCACCGACTACGCCCGCAAGGAGACTGCTTCAGGCCGATCGACGGACACCGGTCCATCGGAGTCCGGCGCCTCCGGATCCGGAGCGGGTAGGGACGACTGATCCCCCCTTGACCGATGAGGGGTGTCGGTTCGTCCCGGCGCTCGTCGGCCGGCCGACTTCACGGATTTCGGGAGGCCGAGTGTTGCTGACGAATATAGCGGTCGGCGCACTCACGACTACAGAAGTAGAGGCTTTCTTTCGGACCGGCGGCCCGGACGGCTCGAGAGAGGGGGACGTACGTCCCGCACATGGGGTCTTGGACGAGTACATCGGGCGGCCGGGAAGCCCGCCGAGCGGCCTGCCGGGGCGACCGCACCCATTCACGAATCCACCGCCACACGAGGATCGCCACGAGGACCCAAAACAGCCAACGGACGACGCGTGCGAGCCAGCTCCACATCGGGCTCGGGACCGGGTCGAGTCGTTAAGATGGAGTCCGCTCCGCGGGGCGCTTCATCTGCTCGATCATCTGGCGGACGAAGTCGGCCATCGGGTACTGAGGGTGCTTTTGGAGAAGCTGTTCCCATACCCGGGCGGCGGCGGCCCGGTCTTTGCGGTACATCCCGAGGACGGACCCCTTCAGGAAAAGAGCATCGGCGTGGTCCGGCGCCAACTGGAGGGCCCGGTCGGCCATGCGCTCGGCCTCCTCAAAGCGACCGCCGTTCAAGTAAAACAGGCCGACCTCGGCATACACGTCCGGGTCATCCGGCCGGATTTCCAGGACTTTGCCATAGGCTTCTTGGGCTTTGTCCACCTGCTGGGCGACCATGTACAGACGGCCCAGGAGGCGCCAGGCCTGCCAGTCTTTGGGGTCTTGTTGCACGCGATTTAACTGGGTCTGGAGTTCCTTCTGCCACTCGGGGTCGCGCGCCCAGTCTTTGTCAATCGGCGGATGGTCCGGCGGCAATTCCGGCATCCCCGGCGAAGTCCCCCCTCGGCCCGGGGCATTGGCCATCCCCGGTGCCATCTGTTGGCTCATCTCACCCGGGGAGGGACGGTCGACTCGCTGACGCCCCCCGGCGATGACCCATCCAAGGACAAAGCCGAACGCCAAACTGGCGACGATCAAAGCCCACGCGGCTCGTGTCGACATGCGCACCTTCCTCTGGGCAATTCGGCAGATAGGCAAATGGGCAGGTCGGCAGACGGGAAAATAGGGATTAGGAGGAACCCTTGGAGTGACTCCTTCTCGATCCGAGCAGGGTCCTTAACTTTCCCACCCACTAACCCCCGTGGGTACTTACCAAGCCAGATAAGCGCCGCGGTGTGCAGGATTCAGGAACAGGCACCTCACACCCGGCGCCTAAGACAGAAGCCTTGCCGATGCAGGGTCCGAAGGTAAGAACCTTGCCTATCTGCCCACCTGCCTCTAATCGTGCACGTGGCCGATGCGTATGACATGACGCTTATTGACGAACCAGACCCACGGTTGATTCTGATCGATGACGGGGACGAAACGATGAGGCATGTTCAGGAAATCCTGGACCCGCGAAAAGCTCTCCCGCTGGTAAACGACGACGAGGTAACCGGCCAGGGACGTCTCGGGATATAGCTCCATGCGGACCCGCTCCCGACGGTCCCAGGGCGTGTGTTTTTCCAAGTCGGCGATACTGTCAAAGCTCCAACGGGCCCGGCAGAGCGCCTGTTTGTTGACGATCCAGACAAAGGGCGGGTCGGCCGTCGCGACCGGCAAGAACTCTCGGTCGTCGTTGAGAGGCGTGAGGACGTCCTCCAGGGTCACGATCTCACCGACCGTATCGGGGAGGAATAGACGGCCGGTCCACTGCCGATGACCAAAATCAAAGAGGAGTTCGACCGTAGGGCGGGCATTCATAGGCGTCCTCCCCTCACCGTCCGTGAAGCGAGGTCGTAAGGTATTTGCTCCACAGCCCTTCAGGGCTTGTCTTCCCGGTCCGTCCGGGATAAAGGGTTGAACGAATAGGGACCCATCAGAAAAGTATGGACCATTTCCGAGACAGGTCAAGGTCCAGGTCTTTTGCAGGAGGGCAATAGGGCCGTAAGGCCGATGGGCAGGTCGACAAATCGGCCGATAGAGCCCTGGGGGCAAGGAACGCCCCAGGGCTTTTTCGACCATCTGCCCGACTGCCGAACGGCCTATCATCTGCCGGAGCTTGAAAAATCGTGCTTTCCGGCCGATGGAATCGGTTGGGAGAAATGCGGCTCCCATCCGGGAAAACGATGGCCCGGCCATCTCGATGTTTCAAGCTTCCTCCGGATGACCCGGCCAGGACGGGCGGTTCATGAAGATGACGCCCGCAGGACGGCGGGCTCTCTCCGGAAGCCACCGGCACGACGGCCGGTGTCCCGGGGATAGGCACCAGTCGCCCGACCTGCCGACTGCCCATCTGCCGACCTGCCCATCTGCCCATCTGCCAACTGCCCATCTGCCGAATACCTGAAACATCGTGCTTTCGTGGAGGTGCCCTTTCCGCTCTCCATCTCACTTCTCACCTCCCGAACGGCTATGTTAAATCGTAACAAAGCAGTCCGCGGCTGACAGTGGATGGCGCATAGTAGCGAATCGCGAACGGGGATGGTAGGATTCCCGACTCGCCACTCGCTGTCCACTCCCTGTCCTGGGAGGTCCGACCGTGAAGTACATCGTCGTCTTGGTCATCGGGACGGCCGCCGGTTTGTTGTCCGGGATGTTCGGCATCGGCGGGGGGATCCTCATCGTTCCGATGCTCATGTACGCCTTGAAGTGTTCGCCCCACGAGGCCGTCGGGACTTCCCTGGCCGCATTGCTCTTGCCCGTGGGGCTACTGGGCGCTCTCCAGTACTACCGCAACGGTTACATCCGGGTCTCCTATGCCGTCCTGCTGGCCGTGGGCCTCTTCCTGGGCGCCTACCTGGGTGCCCGCCTGTCGATTTCTCTGCAAGGGACCGTCTTGGAACGGATGTTCGGGGGCCTCCTCATCGCCGCCGGCCTATGGATCGTGTTCCATCGATCGTAGACCACAGACCATAGACCCCAGACCTATCACAGCCGTTCGGCCCGTGAGAATGGCGTCGGAACAACCTTTCCCAACGCTCGGGAAGCACGGTTTTTCAGGGTGACGGAGTGACGAGTAACGAAGGGACGAGCCACGGCCTTGGGCCGATGGGCCGGTCGGCCGATAGAGCCCTGGATGGGCTTGGATGCTCCCAAGCTGGAGCAGAAAGCCCCATGAGTCAACTTTTCTGCCTCCCTTCAAAAAGTGAAGTGGAATGAGTCCACGGGGAGAGGGACAGGGCGAGACGGAATCGAGAAGACCGCCGGAGGGACCGGCCAGGCCGTCCCTCCGGACGGTCCGGTCGGAACCCCGAATCGCTACAGGGTGATCCGGTCCTTGAGACGCTCGAACTTCTTAGGACCGATGCCCTGCACGTTCAGGAGCTCCTCCTTTCGTTTGAAGGGCCCATGCTGGGTCCGGTACTCGACGATGCGCTGGGCGATCTTGGGTCCGATGCCGGGGAGGCTCGTTAGCTCCTCCACGCCGGCCTTGTTGATGTTCACGAGCGCCGTCTCAGTGGACGGCGTGTGCGTCTGGGCCCACCCGGCGGGCGCCGAGAGGTATCCCAGGACGACGGCCAGACCCAAGAGCAGGCCCCACAGGGCCGCGGAACGCATGTGGGTCCATCGCTTCATCGTGGCCTTCTCCGGGATTGAAGCTCGGAAACGGGGTCCGTTTCCGGCCCGGCCCCATGAGCAAGGTCCGTGCCGTTGCCCCGGAGAAGCTCATCCTGCGTGAAAAACAGAGGCCTCCGGCGTCAGCCGGGCCAGGACCGGGTGTTTAAAGAAATCGACACGGTGTCGAACGGGCTAAACACAGTCGGCGGATGGAGACAAGGAGAAAGGCCGGGCTCCCCGGACGACGGAAAAGGCCGGTCTGACATGATTCTTCCGAGCCTAACCGTCCCGCTATCCTTGGAGGACCTGCCAGTCCAGGCCGTCCAGAAAACGGGCGAAGGCCTTCCATCGGAGGCATCGGGCCAGGTGCCGGAGCCGTTCCGAGGGGCTCAACATCCGGTAAAACCGGGATGGGCCCCACAGGCGTTCCAAGTCCGACCGCCATTGGCGGAAAGCCCACCGGACCGATGCGGCCGGCGGGTTCCACACGGCGTCGTACAGGGCGCCGGCGTCGAAGACCGTCTGAACGGCGTCGGTGTGGCGAACCCGCCAGTGATTGGCGTGGGCGACGGCATGACTCCATATCCGGCCGTGTACGTACCCAAAGCAATGTAAGACGACCCAGCCCTCGTCGGACGGCACGACGGGCACGACGTGGGGCGGCAGACCCGGCCAGAGGCGGGGGCGGAGCTCGGAACCGACCCGATAACTCCAGTACACGGGCGGGGCCGCCGGAAAGGGGGCCGCCGCCGAATCGGACGCTCCGCATTGAAGTCGAACGATGACCGTCGAGCCCCGGACCTGCTCGACCCGGTATGTCCGGCCCCCGATCGTCAGGGTCGACCCCGGTGGCACGGCCGGGTCCCAGAAGATTTCGGCGACGACGTGGCCCTCGCTGTCGACGACGGTGGCCGTCGCGTCGGCGACGTCCCCGATCAGGGAGTGGAGCCACCCCCGTTCAAAGGCCGCCATGAGTCGAGGACCTGGCCAGTAGAGGCCCTGCGAGACGGTCAGCCAACCCCGTTGGAGGAGCCGTGGAAGCCAGGCCTCGAGCATCTCAGCCCGGAGGCCCATCCCGTGAACCAGTTCCTGAAGAGCCTTCAGGGAACATCCGGGGGTCCGCTTCTGGACGACGTAGGAGAGGACCTGTTGGAGGCCCGCCGTCAGGGAGGGCGCGTAGGCCCGGGTTTCCATCTGCCCCTTTTCAGCCATCGCAAAGAAGGTCTCGACGAGGGCCCGCTCGACGTCATCCCGGTAAAAGGCCAGGGCCCGGATGAGGGCCGCCCGGCGATTGCTCCGGCCCAGGCGTTGGAGAAAGGAGGCAAAGGTCGGCGGGGGACTTGCCAGGACGACGGCATCGATGTCGCCGATGTCGATGCCCAGCTCCAGGGTCGTCGTCGCCACGCAGATGGCCGTCTCACCGGCCCGAAAGGCGGCCTCCACGTCCAGCCGGGACCGACGCGGCAGGCGGCCGTGATGGATCAGGACCTGCTGGGGATAGGGCCAGGCCCGTTTCAGGGCCGTCCCCATCTTTTCCGCCGCCGGCTTCGTATTGACGAACACGAGGGCCTTTTGCACGTCATGGGTTCGGAGCCATCGGACGATCGTCTCGGCGGCCTGGCGTTCGTCGGTCCAGGCCTCGAAGGTCGGGGTCTCGAAGCCCCGGAGGGCAGGGTCCCGGACGACCAAGAAGTCGTCCCCCAGGTAGTGACGCCCGATCCGACGGGGGGCATCCAGAGTCGCCGACAGCACGTAGCCTCGAAGCCGCTGGCCGGTCGTCCGCTCGACGATGCGCCGAAGGCGATAGACGAGGCCTCGGAGCTGGTCGCCCCGGTCCGTCCCGTGGACCAGGTGAACCTCATCCAAGATCAAGGCTCGGACAGAGGCCAAGGCCTGGGGAAACCGGCACAGGAGGGAGTCCAAAGACTCGGGTGTCGTCAGGACGACCGTCGGCCATCGGGTACCCGAGACTTCCCGGTAGTCCTCGGTGCGGCGCCCGACGGAGACCCGGAGCCAGGTCGGCAGGGGTTCCAACCGACGGTACATGTCATTGACGAGGGCTCGGGTCGGGGCCACATACAGGATGGCCGGGGAGGGCCACGTCTCGGTCACGCACAGCTCCAGGAGGGGGGCAAAGACGGCCTCCGTCTTGCCGGCGGCCGCCGGGGCCATGACGACCAGGGACCGGCCCTCCAGGACAAAGGGGATGACCCTCCGCTGGATGGGTCGAAGACGGCCGAAGCGCTGGAAAAAGACGGGCCATGTCCGGGCCAGCCGGTGGTGGATCCATTCATCGGTCCGAAGGACCATCGGGGCGGTCTCCACGAGGATTCTCGGTACAAGATGAGGGTCCGTCGCCGGGAATGCAAACGGGGGAAAAGGAGCGAATAGGGGGAGCGTAGGCCTCCGGCCTGAGGGAGAAGGTAGGCCATGGGACGCCTCGCCGGGTTCCCCACCCGCGAAACTCTTCGATGAGGCGCCCCACGGTCGATGGAAGCGGGCCCGGGAGGCCTGAACTCCGGGCGGAGCCACCCATCCCAGACCCGCTCCGGCGATTCGTCTGATCACTCCAGTGTAAAGGCGACCAGGTAACCGCCCAGATTCACCTCGTTCGGAAGGTTTTTACCGGCTTCGCCGGGAAGCAAGGCGTACTCACCGCCCAGACCCACGCTGACGGCGATGTACTGTTTGCCGCCCACGGCGTAGCTGATGGGCGCCGCCACGATGCCGGAACCCGCGTAGAAGCGCCACAGGATCTTGCCCGTCCGAGCATCGACGGCCTTGAACTCGCCTTCTTCATTACCGTAGAAGACCAGACCGCCGGCCGTCGTCAGGGCCCCGCCCCAGCCGGGATAGCGCTCGTCGATGGTCCACACGATCTTCAGGTTCACGGGGTCGAAGGCCCGGAACTGGCCCAGGTTCTTGGCCGGACCGGCGCCCGGCCCCGGCTTGTGCTCGTGCTTGGACCCGATGTACAGGGCGCCCTTCGTGTACGTGACCTCCCGGTGCTGGATGGACATGCACATGTTGTTGCCCGGCATGTAGACGAGACCCGTCTTGGGGTTGTACGCCATCGGCGGCCAGTTCTTGCCGCCCCAGAAGACGGGGCACACGTAGTCGACATACTGGGTCAGCGACGGTCGCATCTCGGGGATCTCGATGGGTCGGCCGTTGGCGTCGAGACCCTTGGCCCAGTTCAGGTGGGGGTAGTACTTGTCGCCCTGGACGAACTTGCCGGTCTTGCGGTCCAGCACGTAGAAGAAGCCGTTCTTGTTGGCCTGCATCAGGGCCGGGACCTTGCGGCCCTTGATCACCAGGTCGACCAGGACGAGCTCGTTTTCGGCGTCCCAGTCCCAGGCGTCCTGGGGCGTCGTCTGGAAGCCCCAAACGATCCGGCCGTCGTCGGGGTTCAGGGCGATGATGGACGCCGACCACTTGTTGTCGCCCGGTCGGACGGCCGTGTTCCAGGGCGCCGGGTTACCCGTCCCGTAGTAGACGAGGTTCGCCTCCGGGTCGTAGGACGCCACGTACCAGGCCGTCCCGCCGCCCGTCTTCCAGGCGTCCGTCTGCCAGGAGTTGTCGTATTCGGGACCGGGGCCCACCGTGAACGTCCGCCACAGCTCCCGCCCCGTATTCATGTCGTAGGCGACGACGGCGCCCCGAGCGCCGAATTCAGCCCCGGCGTAGCCCGTGATGACCTTGTCCTTGATGACGATCGGGGGCGAGGTGATCGTGTAGCCGGCCTTGTAATCGACGACGGTCGCCCGCCACAATTCCTTTCCCGTCTGGGCGTCCAGGGCGACCAGGACGCCGTCCAGGCGGCCGAAGAAGATCTTCCCGTTGCCGTATGCGGCCCCCCGGTTGACGACGTCGCAGCAAGCGTACTGCTGGGCGTCGGCCGGGGTGTCGGAGACGTACTTCCACTTCAGACGGCCGGTCCGGGCGTCGACGGCATAGACGTTGTTGGGCCACGAGGTCGTCACGTAGAGGGTGTCGCCGATCTTGATGGGCACGGACTCCTGACCCCGCAGGGTCCCCAGGGATTGGATCCAGGCGACTTTCAGTCGCCCGACGTTGGCCGTGTTGATCTGGTCCAACGGGCTATACCGGGTATTGGCATAGTCCCGCCCGTAGAGGGGCCACTCGCTGGGGTTCTGGGCCAGCTTGATCAGCTCCTCGTTGCCGAGGGCCCAGGCCGAGATCCCCAGGAGCAAGCCCGTCACGACGAAGGTCTTCCATGACCCGCCGCGCATAGCGAGCTCCTCCCGAACGATACAGGCTTAAGGGTTTGTGGATTTGATGCGAGAACCCGACGGACCCCCACACGCCCAGCTCATGGGAAGCCGGGGGCGAGGCCGTCGCCGGTCGTAGCTCCCCGGAACCCGGGGACGGCAGAGACGATGCCCTGACGTATGGGATACCGAAGTCGTCCAAGATTTTCTGAATTTGAGCCCCGTTCTGTTCCAAGACGGCGTTCACCCGCTCCAGTAAAGCCGTGTCGTCCTTCCGGACGATGGCCGCGATCCGCCACGTGAAGTCCGGCCCCTCCAGCAGGCGGACCGCAAAAGCACCCGCATAGTGAACTTTATTGTAAAAACCGGCCGTCGGACCCCATACGATGGCCGCGTCGATTTGACCCGCCTGAAGGTCTCGCAAGACTTCTTCGGGATACCAGGGATGATAGGCCACGATATGGGCATAGCCCCGGAGGGCCAGGACGTCCTGGGGCGGGGTTCGATTCCATACACCGACCCGGAGGCCTTCCGGCAGTTCGTCGACCGAACGGACCTTATCCAGGTGGGTCTGTCGGTCGGGGACATACACCAAGGCATAGCCCGTCGTGTAGTAAGGCCGCGTGAGGGCGATGGCCGGTAGGTCCTCGGTAAACCGCTCATCGTAAGGGAGGCCCAACATGATGTCGCACCGGCCCGCCAGCAGGGTGTTCCGAAGCATCCGCCGCAAATAGCGAGAGACCCACCAGGTATATTCGACGCGCGCGCCCATCGCCTGGGCGATGAGGTCGGCGATGCGGTTTTCAAAGCCTTGGAGAGACCGGTCCGTAAAGGGCAGGTTCTCAGGGTCGGCGCACACGCGTAGGACCCGCTCTTCGCCCCAGGCCCCGCCGTGGAGAAGCGAGGCGATCAAAAGCCCTACCGCCACGGCCCACGACGCCCATCGGGCGTCCCGTGACATGGCATTCTCTCCCGTATCCGGACCGTGAGGCCCACGGACCGACTACTACCCGACGACCCGACACCCGTCTCTACGAGGGCCGTCCGGGCCCCAGCCGTCCCGTGCTTCGGGCCCGGATGTACTGGTAGACCAGACGCACGTCGTCGGCCTTAAGGATGCCCCGCCATGCGGGCATCCCCTTCTCGACCCGGCCCTGGAGGACTGTCTGGAAGAACTCAGCGTAGCTGAGACGTCGAATCCGATCCCGCAAGTCCGGGGCGAGCCCGCCGGAAATGGCGTCAGGCCCATGACAACGTTCACAATTCGCCTGGTAGACGTCCCATCCCCGCCGGGCCTCTTCGAGATTCTCCGGCGGCGGTTCCGAAGGGACGGCGACCCCTGTCCCCGGATTCGAGGGCGTCAGGAGTTCAGCCGGTGCCACGCCGTAGGCCTCCAGCACGCCCTGCACCGCGTCCCGACAGCGGGCGGCCGCCTCCGCGACCGATGGCGGGCCGTCTGCCGACGGGGCCGGGGGCGATGAGAACTCGGCCGGGGGCGGCGCCGGGTCGGCGACAGGCGTCATGCTCAGCCGATGCGCCGGGTCCATCTCGAGCACCAACAGGCCCGCCAGGGGAGCCCACAGGAGAGCCGCATCGATTTTCCGATTCAGGACATCCGTGAGGACCTGGCGCAGGGCAGTCACTGTCCCCGGATAGTCTACCCGCCGGAGCAATCGGTATTTCTGGGCCAAGTCGGCCGCCGGGGTCCCGACCGGGACTCCGACCCGCAAGCTCAAGAGGATCGGATCCTCGATGGACTCGATAGAGAAGCCTAAGTCATCGGAGTATAGGAGGACATACGTCGTCTTATAGCGGGAGACCGCCGTCAGGACGGCCTGGAGAGTCCCCGAGTTTTGAAGGATGCCTGTACAGGCATGCGCTTCCTCAGGGACCGAGGCTGAGGCGAAAGACGGAGCCACCGGCGAGACCGATGGCCCACGGTCCCAGCTTAACAGCCAGGCCCAGCCGATCAGGAACGCACCGCCCCACCACCCGATTCGCATAGAAGTCCTCAAAGCGAGGTTTATTTTACCGACTTCCCCCAGTTGAGGCAAATTGGATACGGGAACGATTTCGCAAGTTTCGTAACGATCAATTCTCACAGCCGTTCGGCCCGTGAGAATGACGTCGGAACAACCTTTCCTAACGCTCGGGGAGTACGGTTTTTCAAAGTGACGGAGTGATGAAGTGACGGAGTGGCGAGCCAGGGGGATGGATGGTTCATAGCCCCTATTGGCTCATGGCCCATGTTGGCTCATAGCTCATGGCTGATAGCTCGTGGGACTATGAGCCCTGAGCTATGACCCATGAGCTAATACAAGCCATCAGCTATGAGCCATGAGCTAATAAGGCTGAATCCATGCGGGTTTTCACGAACCGAATGGTCCCGTTATCTCAGGCAGATGGCTCGTCACAAAACTTGTCGAGGCGGCTCGTCGACGATGAAGGTCACGGGGCCGTCGTTCAGGAGTTCGACGGCCATCATGGCACCGAACCGGCCCTCGGCGACGGGCACGCCTTGCCGCCGGAGACCCTCGACAAAATATCGGACCAAGGCTTCGGCCCGCTCAGGCGTCTCGGCCCCCTCAAAGCTGGGTCGCCGACCTTTCTTGTGAAGGCGGGCCGCCAGGGTGAATTGGGAAACGACTAAGATAGCACCCCCGACGTCTTGAAGGGAGAGATTCATCTTGCCCTCGGCGTCTCCAAAGACCCGCAGGACGGGCAACCGTTGGATCCAGTAGTCCAGGCCGTCGGCCGAATCCCCCTTCTCGATGCACAGGAAGACCAAAAGGCCCGGCCCGATCTGGCCGACGACCTCCGGACCGACCCGGACCCGGGCCCAGGCGACCCGCTGGATGACCATTTTCATAGACCCATCCTCCTCGAAAGGTCGAAAAGGCTGAATCCATCGGCATCTTCACGGACCGAAGGGCCCTTAACAGAGCCGTTCGGTTCGTGAAAACCCGCATGGATTCGGCTTTTTCGACCCTTTGGGGAAGGCGATTTTCTGAAGGGACGGAGGGACGAAGTAACGAAGGGCCGAGCCACGGTCTTGGGCCGACGGGCCGGTCGGGATTATCCTTCCATCATCACTCCGTCACTTCTTGTGGCCCCAATACAGCAGGAGGCCCAGGGCAAGGCCGCCGATGGTGTACTCCCAGGCCTGGGTCGTCCAGTGGACGAACGTCGAAAGGAGGGGGGCCACGGCCGCCTGACCCTCGTGGACCCACCGGAGGGCCAGCGTCCAGGCCGCCTCCCAGGGCCCGATGTTCATGAGACCCTGGACCGGAAGCAAGGCCGTCATCTCGGCCATCGTGATGGTCCAGATGAATACAAAGAATCCGACGACCGCATCGGACCCCAGCCGACTACTGTAGGTCTGGTAAAGGGTATACAAACTCCAGTACTTGCACAGTCGAATGCCGACGGACAAGGCCCCGAGGCCCCAGGCCGTGGACCGACCGACCGAACCGGCCGAGACCAGGCCGACTCCGAACCGCAGGAACCGTACCAGGGACCGGCGCCCCCAACGGAAGGGCGACCGGTGCCGACGTCGGAATACCCCCATCATCAGGCCCCGCCACACCGTGTCCGGTGTCAGCAAGAGACCGGCTACGACGACGGTCAGACCCGCCGGCAGGACGACCAGCCACGCCGCTTGGGGAACGATCCCCGTCAAATGACTCCACGCGACCCATAGGAAAAGGGCCAGGGCCGCCGTGTCCCATACAAAGGACCACACAAAGCAGGACCACGTCGGGACCCAGGGGACCCGGAGACGATAGTGCAGAAGGAGTGGAAAGGAGAGGCCCCCGATCCGCAGGGGAAGCATGTCGACCGTGAAGTTCCGGACCAGAGTGACCAAAAAGAGGGGGCCGTCCCCAGGCCGCCAGGGCCCCAGTAACAGCCGGTACCGCCACGCCCGCAGAAGGGTCCCCAGGAGGCTGATGGCCCCGTAGGTCAGCAGGGCCGACACGGAGGCGGCCCGCCGCCAAGCCGTCCCGAGGTCTTCCGGGACCTGCCGCAGGACCCACCCGAGCAGGAGGACGGACAAGGCCCCCGAGAGGGCGACGGATAGCAAGGTCCGGAGCCAGGGGCGAAGCCTTCGGCGCATCAGGTCCTTCGGAATGCACGATAACGGGATGAAGATGAAGGGCCCCGGGCGGGGACTTATCGGCCATCCCCGATTCGCAATTCGAAATGCGTAATCCGCAGTCCCATCCTGTATCCGGCCTTACCCGCCCTTCACCAGGCGTCGGGCCCGCTCGACGACGTGCTCGACGGTAAAGCCCAGCTTTTCAAAGATGACCGGATAAGGGGCGGAAGCGCCAAATCGCCGCAGGCCCAGCACGTCTCCGTGGTCGCCGACCCACCGTTCCCAACCGAGGGGCGAGGCCGCCTCGATGGCCAGTCGAGCCGGGACGTCTGGAGGTAGGACGTGGTGCCGGTAGGCCGGCGGCTGGCGCTCGAAGAGTTCCCAAGACGGCATCGAGACGACCCGCGTCGGGATGCCCTCGGCCTCCAGGCGGGCCTGCGCCCGGAGGGCCAGGTGGACTTCCGAGCCCGTCGCTATCAGGATGAGACGGGGCCGCGAGCCGGTCGCTTCCTGCAAGACGTAAGCGCCGCGGGGGACGCCGTCCCATATCGGGTAGCGGTCGGGGTCCAGGACCGGGACCTTTTGGCGGGTCAGGACGAGGGCGACGGGGCCTTCCCGATACTGGAGCGCCCAGTGCCAGGCGGCGATCGTTTCGTTGGCGTCGGCGGGCCGGAGGACCGTCATGTGGGGGATCGCCCGCAGGGAGGGCAGGTGCTCGACGGGCTGATGCGTCGGTCCGTCCTCTCCGAGGCCGACGCTGTCGTGGGTGAACACGTAGATGACGGGGATCCGCATCATGGCCGCCAGTCGGAGGGTCGGCCGCATGTAGTCGCTGAAGATGAGGAAGGTTCCCCCGTATGCAATCAGGCCCCCGTGGAGGACCATCCCCGTCAGGACCGTCCCCATGGCGTGTTCCCGCACGCCGAAGTGGATGTTCCGACCCTCGTAGCGGCCGGCCAGAAAGTCCCCCAAACCCTTCAAGTAAGTCTTGTTCGAATGGCTGAGGTCGGCCGAACCCCCGATGAGGTACGGAATTCGACGGGCGACTGTGTTGAGAAATTCACTGGATGCGTCCCGCGTGGCGATGCCGGCCTCGGTCGGATAGAACCGGGGCAGGTCGGCGTCCCAGCCGTCGGGGAGCCGGCGCTGGTGGGCCATTTCCCATTCCTCGGCCAGGTCCGGATACGCCCGGGCCCAAGCCTCATACGTCTGCCGCCATTCCGTTTCCCAGGCCCGGCCCCGCTCGACGGCCCGGCGCATGTGGGCCAGCGCCTCCGGCGGCACATAAAAAGCCGGCTCGGGGGGCCACCCGAGTCGCTCCTTCGTGGCCCGGACGGCCTCCGGTCCGAGGGGCTCGCCGTGGGCCCGCTCGGAATCTTGGTAGGGACTGCCGTAGCCGATGTGCGTCCGGACGATGATCAGGCTCGGTCGCTCCGTCTCAGCCCGGGCCCGGCGGAGGGCCTGATCGAGGGCCTCCAGGTCGTTGCCGTCGGCGACCCGCTGGACGTGCCATCCGTAGGCCTGAAAGCGCAGGGCGACGTCCTCGCTGAAGGCCAGGTCCGTCGACCCGTCGATGGTCACGCGGTTGTCGTCGTACAGGACGATGAGCTTCCCCAGGCGCAGGTGGCCGGCCAAGGAGGCGGCCTCGTGACTGACGCCTTCCATCATATCGCCGTCGCTGGCCATCACGTACGTGTAGTGGTCGACGACGGGAAAGCCGGGCCGGTTGTACCGCCGGGCCAGAAACGCCTCGGCGATGGCCATGCCGACGGCGTTCCCGAACCCCTGCCCGAGGGGACCCGTCGTCGTCTCGATGCCGACCTCGGGGTCCCGTTCGGGATGGCCCGGCGTCCGGCTCCCCCACTGCCGGAAGTTTTGGACCTCCTCCATCGACAGGGGGTACCCCGTCAGGTACAGCAGGGCGTACAGAAGCATCGAGGCGTGCCCCATCGAGAGGACGAAACGGTCTCGGTCGGGCCATAGGGGATTCGCCGGATTGTGCCGCAAGAAGCGGTCCCACAAGACATAGGCCATCGGGGCCGCTCCCAGGGGCGCCCCTGGATGACCCGAACGGGCCTTCTCGACGGCGTCGACGGCCAAAAACCGGATCGTGTTGACGCATAGCTCGTCGACCGAAGCCTCCGGTTTCTCCATGGCACCTCCCCGAGCCGTTCGGCCGTGAAAATGGCGCCGTATGAGATGCCTCGGAACGCCAGCCGTGATGCCGGCGCCCGGCCGATCGAGCGCCCGCAGTCATGGGGGCGTCTTAAAAAACGCGCTTCAGGGACGACCTTGCCTGCCTCCCGCCTGCCGACCGACCCGGCCTTTGTGCTATGATTGTAAGTCAGGCCTGGTCAGACCCCAAGTCGGGGCAGTAAGGCAGTAGGGTAATAAGGCGGCCAGGCGGCTGGACGGAAACCCCGGCCGGCTATTGCCTTATCGCCCTCTCTTAAAGAGCAGTCAAATGCACGACCGCATGCAACTCTTGCATATGGCCCGGACGGCCCCGGGCGAAAAGCTCTGGGTCGTCATTCAGCAGGCGACGGAAGAAGCCCTCTTGGCCGTCCTGGAAAATCCGGCCTGCGAGCCCTTCCACGTGCTCGCCATCTTGCGAAGTCCCCGGGTAACGCCGGCTGTGGCCGAACGGGTCTATGCCGACAGCCGGTGGCTCCAGCACTACCGGGTCAAGGCCGCCCTGGTCCACTGCCGGGCCACACCGTATGCCATCAGCAGTCAGCTCATCTATGAGCTGTTCTGGTACGACCTGGCGCAAGTCGCCCTGAATCCCCGGGTCGACCCCCGTATCCGTCAGATGGCCGAGCGGCTGGTCATCCAAAAGCTGGAAGAGATGGCTGTCGGCGAGAAGATGGCCCTGGCCAAGATCGCTTCTCGGAACCTAATCATCCACATCCGGAATACCCGCCGAGAGGCCGGCGTCTTACTGAACTTGCTTCGGAATCCCCGCCTCGTCGAGGAAGACCTCCTGGCCCTACTTCAGGCACCTCAACTGCCCGTCGAATTCATTCGAGCCCTGGCGGCCCTACCCCAGTGGTGCAACCGACCGGCCGTCCGGATGGCCCTCCTGCGGCATCCCCATACGCCGGTCCATGTCGCCGCCCAGTTGATCCCGCGGCTACACCCATCAGAGGTCCTTCAGCTCTTGCAGGACAGCGCGCCCCGTCCCATCGTTCGACGCTTGCTTCGGGAGTGGCGACGGATTCCGACGTAAGCCGTCCGGCCGCGACTCAGCCGGCGGCCTCCTCGATGGGCGTGACGATCAGCATCAGGACGGTGCTCCCGACTCGAAACTCACTGCGGTCCTGGAGATAAGCCGTCTTAATCGGCTTCTCGTCCACATAGGTCCCGTTCGTGCTTCCTAAGTCCTTCAGCACGACACGGTCCTTGTAGACCTCGATGACGGCATGCAGACGGGAGACTTCCAGGTCGGGAATCACGATATCGGCGTCCTTTCGGCCAATCGTCATGCGCGGGCGGTCGATGGGGTAAACTCGACCGACTTCCTCGCCCCGGAGGACGGCCAGGGCGAGGCGGCGGTCCTCCGGGAGGGCCAGGTCCCGGCCCTGGGCCGTGCTCAGCAAGGTGGCCTCACCGGCCTCCGGGACCTCCTGACGGAAAGGATTCGGCGTATGGACTGCCGTGGGGGCCTGAGGGATAAGGGCCGGATTCTTCGCACTGAAGACGGTCCCACATACCGGACAACGGAACTTGACTTCCAGGCGGCCTGTCAGCCGTGACTCATCGAATTGATACTTCCGTCGGCATGTGGGGCATTGGATGATCATCCCGAACCCACGCTCGGCTTCGGGCCTTCGGCCTTCTCTAAAATAAAAAACAAAAGAGAAGAGCGGAGGAATGGGGTCAACCCATCCTCCGACTCTTCACAGTTAGCCCGACTGCCGATTCGTTCATTGCCGAACGGCCGAACTGCAAAATCGGTGTTCGGTGTTGGGTGCTCGGTACCGAGGGAAGCCGTTCCGTGACACATCGTCATATTTCACCCCAAAATGTCAGCTACTGTCAACCCCCGGCCCCAATCCCACATCCCCATCTCCCCACCCAGCACCCAAGACCCAACACCCATGTCGGAATGGTCGGGACGAGAGGATTCGAACCTCCGACCCTGGCGTCCCGAACGCCATGCGCTACCAAGCTGCGCCACGTCCCGACCGTAGAGTACAATAAGTCCTTCCGGGACCCCTATTATAATAGTCCTGTCCCCCCGGTCTTTACAAGAGGCATCGCGATAGGGGGCTGACAGCAGCTGACGTTATTGTGGCTTTTTGGGTCATTGGATGGGGTTTCATGGCACACGAGTAGCGAATGGCGAAATGGCGAGTAGCGAATGGCGAAATGGCGAGTAGCGAGTGGCGAATGGCGAGTACGGGGCGGTCCCGGGGCGGTGGCCTGTGGCTCATGGCTCGTATTAGCTCATGGGTCATAGCTCATGGCTCATGGTCCCATGAGCTATCAGCCATGAGCTATGAGCCAATAGGGGCCATCAGCTATGAGCCATGAGCCGATAGAGGGCGCTGGAGGCGAAAGCGGGCGAGAGCCCGCGGGCCGGGTCCGAGCCGTGCCCGGCACCCGGGACCTAATCCTGCTCTTGCATCGGGGTCAAGCCATGTCGACTTTTCTTCCATCGACCGGTCTGGACGTCGCCCTTCACGGGCCGGCTGTCGTATTCCTCCATGCGTTTCCCATGAACCGCCGGATGTGGCGACCCCAGGTCGAGGCCCTGGCCGAGTCGGGGATTCCCTGCGTCGCCCTGGACTATCCCGGCTTTGGGGATGTCCCGCCGTGGCCGTTCCCACCGACGATCGACGACTACGCCCGATACGTCCTGGACGCCTTGGAAGCCCTGGGCGTCCCTCAGGCGGTATTCGTGGGCCTCAGCATGGGCGGGTATGTGGCCCTGGCCCTGTACCGTCAGGCCCCGGACCGGTTCCGCGGTCTCGTCCTGGCCGACACGAGAGCCACGGCCGACACGGAGGCGGCCCGGGAGCGCCGCTTCCAGCTCATCGAGGCGACCCGCCGGGCCCGGTCCGTCGAACCCCTCATCGAAGCGCACATCGACAAGTTTTTTACGCCTCGCACTCGGGCCGAGCGACCGGCCGTCGTCGAAGAGGCAGAACGACTGATGCGGCAAACCTCCCCCACCGGGGCCGTCCAGGCCCTGTGGGCCATGGCCGACCGCCCGGACTCGACAGACCTGTTAGCCCGGATGAATTTCCCGGTCCTCGTCGTCGTCGGGGCCGAAGACCCCTTGACGCCGCCGGCCGAAGCGCAGGCGATGGCCGAGCGTCTACCGCAAGCCGACCTGGTCGTCCTCCCGGAGGCCGCCCACCTGGCCAATATGGAACGACCCGAGGCGTTCAACGAGGCCCTGCGGCGGTACCTCGCTGGCGTCCTGTAGCAGGCAGGAAGGGCGAATGGCCCGGGTCTTGAAACGGGTTGGCTTTGGGGTAGTGGCCCGAGCCCTGGCGGAGACGGTGGGGGGTCTGGGGCCCCCGGCCTCGGTGGCCGTGGACGCCACGGGGCTCACGCCCGGGGGGCGGTGAGCCCCTTCTTCGTCCAGCGGCGCAAGGACCGGGGAGGGGGATGGCACCGCGCGTGTACCCCCGGGATCCGTCTCCCGGAACTGCATTTGGAGACGAGGCGCGTCCCCGGCCCCCAGGGCATGGGAGGTCTTACAGACGCCGGAGGAGGCCGATGGCGATGCCGTGGATGCGGACCTTATCGGGCGGCAGGACCAGGGGCGCCATCTCCGCATTCGCCGGCTGAAGGACGACTCGGTCCCCCCGGGTATAGAAGCGCTTCAGCGTGACCTCGCCGTCGACTTCGGCGACGACGATCTCGCCGTTATGGGCCACCGGACGATCCTCGACGATGATGTAATCCCCGTCCAGGATATGGTCCTCGATCATGGAGTTGCCCCGCACACGCAGGACGTAAGCCCGCTTGTGACCGATCATCAGTTGGGGGACGGGGACCGTCTCTTGGGTCGTGACCTTTTCGATAGGATGACCGGCGGCGATGTAGCCCATCATGGGCAGGTGGACGACCCCGCCCTCGGCCCAGCCGGGGGACGGCGCCAGTTCGATGCCCCGATGCCGGCGAGGCAGGCGACGCAGGAAGCCCTCGCGAGCCAGCCGGTAGACGTACTTGTGAGCCGAAGCCGCCGACGTGAAGCCGAACTCCCGCATGATGTCCCGGTAGGTCGGAGCGTACCCATGCTGTTCGTAAAAACGCAGGATGTACTCGTAGACCCGCTTCATCTTGGGCGTCATCACGCTCATAGCGACCTCCGGCACGAGCCAATTTCACCTTGAGTTTAAGACTCTTTCACAGGAGGATCAACAAATCGTTCGGCCTGTGAGACCCCTGATCCGCTCGGCTTTTTCGACCCTTCGAGAAGGAGGATCTTACGAGTTGCGGGACGACGTAACGACGGGACGGCGTCGACCTGGACCCTTCGACCCAGGCCACGGCTTCCCTTCGAACCCCGTCACGCCATTTAACGGAGGTCTCGGCGAAGCGTGAGGCCCCCGTCCAGGAGGAGGACCTGGCCCGTCATGTAGAGGTCCGGGGCCATCAGGAAGACGACGGCCCGGGCCACGTCTTCCGGGCGACCATATCGAGGGATGACGCCCCGTTCGACATAAGGCCGATACTTGCCCTGGGCGATGCTGGCCAGGGCCATCCCGGCTTCTGTGACACCCGGGGCGATGACATTCACCCGGATCGGCGGGGGCGTCCCGAACTCCTTCGCCAAGATCCGGGCCCCATGGACGAGGGCGGCCTTTCCCAAGGCATAGGGCAGGCTATCTTCGACAGGATACACGGCCTGCATACTGGCGAATAGGACGGCATTGCCGTCGTGGCCGGTCGCCTTCATCCGGCGGGCCCAGTCCCGCAAGGCCAGCAGGGGCGCCGCCGCATTGACGGCAAACAGCCGGGCCAGGTTCGGGACCGACCACTGGTCGGCGGGGAGCCGGCCAGGGTCCCCGACGAAGCACACCCACCCAAAGGGACGGCCCGGGAGGTCCATCATCGCCGCCCAGAGCCGATGCCAGGTCTCTTCGTCTTGAATGTCCCCGACGACGACCTGGACAGGCCGGTCCCACCGTTCCCGAATTTGTCGGGCCCGCCCTTCCAGGACCCCTCGACGGCGGCCCATCAGGACAAGATGGGCGCCTCGTTCGGCCAAGGCATGAAGACTCGCCTCGGCGAGACCGCTACTGGCACCCAACACGGCGACGACCAGACCCTCCAGCATGAGGTACTCCACTTTTCAAGCATATCAGAGCCGTTCGGCCCGTGAAAAGTCGATGAATTCAGCTTTTCGGACCCTTCGGGAAAGACGGTTTTTCAGGCATTCTATCGGCCCACCTGCCGACTTACGGCCTCACTCCCATCTCCCCAAGCCGGGGCAGGATCCGCCGGAGCCGCCGGACGACCGTATCCTGTCCCAAGACCTCCATCAGTTCAAACAGGCCCGGGCCGACCGTGCGGCCCGTCAGGGCGACCCGGACAGCGTGAATCAGGACGGCCGGCTTGACCGAGGCCTGCTCGGCCACCGCCCGGACCGTGGCCTCGATGGCCGGCGCGGTAAATTCCGTCAATTCGGCCAAGCGGTCGGCCAGCGTTTCCACCAACGCCGGCAGACGGGCATCGGTCCACCGCTGGGCGGCCGCCTCGGGGTCGATCGTGTAATCTTCCGTAAAGAAGGCTTCGCCCATCGTTAGAAAATCGGTCAATAACCGGGCACGGCTCTTCAAGAGACCGACCCGGCGGCGGTACCGTTCCGGGTGGGCCTGCACGTCGGCCCACCAACCCCGGCGCTCCAAAAACGGCCGGAGCCGCTCGAGGAGCACGTCGTCCGGGAGCTGACGGATATACTCGGCGTTCATCCACTGGAGCTTCTGGATGTCAAAGATGGGATTCGCCTTGTTGACGTCCCGAAGGTCAAACAGGCGGACCATATCCTCTAAGGAGAGAATTTCCTGGCCCCCCGGGGGGTACCATCCTAACAAAGCCAAGTAATTCCGGAGGGCCTCCGGAAGGTAGCCCTCGTCCCGATAGGCCAGGACGGACACGGCCCCATGCCGCTTGCTGAGCCGGGACCGGTCAGGCCCCAGGATGAGGGGCACGTGGGCAAAGGCCGGGAGGGGCCAGTCCATCGCCCGATAGATGAGGATCTGCTTCGGCGTATTGGCGATGTGGTCGTCGCCCCGGATGACATGGGTCACCCGCATGTCGTGGTCGTCGACGACGACGGCCAGCTGGTACGTCGGATAGCCGTCCGACCGAAGGAGGACAAAGTCCTCGACGTCCCGGAGGGCAAACTCGACAGCCCCGTGGACGCCGTCCTCAAACCGCAGGGTGACGTCCTCGGGGACTCGAAACCGCAAGGCGTAGGGCTGACCCGCTTGGACCCGACGCTCCTGCTCGGACCGGTCCAGACGGTCGCATCGCCGGTCGTACTTCCAAGGCCGGCCCTGCGCCCGAGCCGCTTCCCGTTCCTGCTCCAGGACGGCCGGGTCGCAAAAGCAGGGGTAGGCGTACCCCCGCCGCCACAAGGCGTGGGCCACTTCCCGGTAGAGAGCCAGCCGCTGGGACTGATAGTAGGGGCCCTCGTCCCAATCGAGGCCCAACCACCGAAGAGCCTCGAGGATGCCCTCGACCATTTCAGCCGAGGACCGCTCGACGTCCGTGTCCTCGATCCGCAGGATAAAGGTCCCACCGTGCTTTCGGGCAAACAGCCAGTTAAACAACGCCGTCCGCGCCCCCCCGACGTGCAGATAGCCCGTCGGACTGGGGGCGAAGCGCACACGTACCGTCATCCGCCTCTCCACGACCGAAGCCCTTCCGAATGCAGGATACAAGATGCAGGATGCAGGATGCAAGATTGGCAGAGTCGTTCGGTCGGGAGAAATGCGGTTCCCCTTCGGGAAAACGATGGCCCGGCGATCTCGATTTTTCAAGCTTGTGAAGGATGACACCGCCATGACGGGCGGTGTTCAGAGGGGATCGACCCGGCCAGGACGGGCGGTGCATGAGGATGACGCCCGCAGGACGGCGGGCTCTCTACGGAAGCCACCGCCATGACGGGCGGTGGGCCGGGGATAGACGCCCGTCGCCCGACCGGCCCACCTGCCCATCTGCCTATCTGCCTATCTGCCGACCTGCCGACTGCCCATCTGCCAAATGCCCATCTGCCCATCTGCCCACCTGCCTATCTGCCCACCTGCCCATCTGCCCATCTGCCAAATGCCCATCTGCCGAATGCCTGAAACATCATGCTTTCGTGGATGTACCCTTTCCACTCTCCATCTCACTTCTCACCTCCCGAACGGCTCTGTTAAATTACACCCGAGATCCGACGCCTCAGGGGAGGAGGTCGCCAATGGAGCTGAAGGTCGTCCGCATCGAAAAGCCCGACGACGTGAACTTCATCCTGGGTCAGGCCCACTTCATCAAGACGGTCGAGGACCTCCACGAGGCCCTCGTCGGGGCCTTTCCGGGCATCCGCTTCGGCTTAGCCTTTTGCGAGTCGTCCGGCCCGGCCCTCGTCCGGTGGTCCGGCAACGATGAAGAAATGATCGAGCTGGCCAAGAAGAATGCCCTGGCTCTCGCCTGCGGTCATGCCTTCATCGTCTTCCTGCGGAATGCCTTCCCCATCAACGTCCTGAACGCCATCAAGATGGTCCCCGAGGTCTGCCGTATCTTCTGCGCCACGGCGAACCCCGTCGAGGTCATCGTCGCCGAGACGGACCAGGGGCGGGGCATCCTGGGCGTCATCGACGGGCTGAAGTCCCGGGGCGTCGAGACGGAGGCCGACCAGCAGAAGCGCTACGAGTTCCTCCGAAAAATCGGCTACAAGCTGGCGGCCCCCGGGAGTTGAGGTGAGGGCAGGCCTTGTGCCTGCCCTGGCGCTTATCTGCCCGATTCCGTACCGAACTGTTCGATGCGGGTACCCGGATAGTAATGCTGGAGGATGACCCGGTAGTCGAGGCCCCGGAGGGCCATCCCGAAGGCACCCGTCTGGCAGAGGCCGACTCCATGGCCCCAGCCCCGGCCGACGACGAGGAGGCGCTGAACGTTCCCATCGGGACCCATGACCGGCCATACCCGGAACCGCAATTCTCGCAAGCCCAAGACGGTCCGGATCGAGAGACCCCGGAGTTCACACGTCTGTCCCGTCGAGGACACAAACCGCAGGTGGACGACCCGGCCGTAGGGCGTTATCTGCAAGGGGACGACTTGTCGCAGGTCCCCCTCCCATGCAGGACAGGCCGACCGAAGCCGCCGGACGACCTCCGGGCCGTCCAGCTCGACCGTCCACCAGGCGTACGGCGAGTTCCGGTCCGCCGTCCCGACCCACCCCGTCGGGCGCGAGCTCTCGACGTAATCCAGGTGGTCTTCGTGAAGGACGACCTGGACCCGGTCGCCGGGTCCGAGGAGGGCCCATCCCCCGAGCCAGGTCTCGCCCCAGCGCTGAAGGACGACCGTGAAGGGTCCCCAGGCGACGTCCCAGAGGCGGCCGCCGGGGTCCTGGAGCCGGAGGCGGCCGTCCCCGACGTCGAGGACGACGGCCTCGGACACGTCCGGGGGGCGCTGGAATGATCGCCACCGGCCGTAGACATAGAGCCATTCGTCGAAACGCACCGGCTTCTGCCAGTCCACGTCGCCGTCCAACCAACGGGCCGCTATGTCAGGCGCCGCCAGGAGGAGCCACAAGAGGCCCCGGCGAAAGTCGCCGTCCAGGTCGCCTTGGAGGCCCTGGGCCAGGCGGTCCAGGACCCGCGTGTCATTCGGCAAGAGGAGTTCATCCCAACGAGGGTCCTGGAGCGGACGGCCAAGTGCTTGGAGGAGCTGGCGGCGGTTCGGCGGCCTCATCGAGGACGGGGCTGGCCGCCGGGGCGAATCGCCTCCGTCGGAAGCACCGGGAGGTCCATCGGGGAGGCTTGACGGGTGGAGGAGGTCCGCCCAGATATCGGCCCAGCGTTCCCAGCGGGCCGCCTCCGAAAGCGTCCCGTCGATGGGCCAGAGACGGGCCTCATGGACCCATCCGACGAAGCCCCGGGCCACCGCCGGCGAGGTCCACAGGTCCGCTATCGGAGCGCCCTCGACCATCCGGGCCGCCGACCCGGCGTCGTCGGGACAGGGGACACCCTGCAGGTAGGGCGCCGCAAACCGCGGAAAGATGAATTCGGCCGAGTCCGTGTGGCCTCCGCAGGTACTCGTGTAGAAGGCCTGGATGGGCTCGCCCCCGTAAGTCAGGACCTCGCCCCGGGTCTCGGCGACGGCCGTGTAAGCCAGGGGCGCCTGCTCGGGTTCCGGCACGCCCGCATAGACCTGACAGGCCGGTGTCGCGCAGATGTCGTAACCCCGAGCCGCATAGCCGTTCCGGTTGCGGACCGCATACGTCCGGGCGGCGACGGCCTGGGCTTTGAGGGCCTCCAGAGCCGGGAACTTCTGGGGATTCAACTCTTGGACGAGCACGCCGACCAGGTACAGCTCCAGGGGAAGCACGTTCACGAGGGCGACCTTCCCGTCGGGCAGGGGCATGACCCGAAGGGTCCCGGGGTAGCGCTGGCCCCGCCACGTGAGGGCCGAGTCGCTCGTTATCGCCAGAGGCGTGTCGGCCGGTACGGTCGCCACCCATGAGCCGACGATGAGCTGGAAGGCCGCCAGACTCGGGCGGCCGGACCCGGCTTGCCCTCGGTCCAGCCAGCCTTCGTAGCCGGCTTGCTGAAGACGCCGGAGAAACGCTCGGGCGGCGGCTTCGTCCGTCCACGGCCCGGCCCGGACCCGCCACCGGTCTCGGAAGGCCTCGATGCGCCAGTCGGGCGCCTCGGGAAACTGCCGGCGGAGTCGGTCCCGGAGGGCCTCCGCCTGGGACGGGGCCTGGAGGGCGGCGACCTGAATCCAGAAGCCGACGGACACCGCCGGCCCGCCGTTCGAGTCCTGCAGGATGGGCACGACCCGTAAGACTTCCCCTTCCTTCAACCGCCGGACTTCTGAAGCCCCCTGCTGAACTTTACAGCCTTGCGGGCACTGCAACTCGATGGGGTCGGCCGTCTCGACGAGGCCGACCCGGATCATCGAGGCGGGCAGAGCTTCTTCCCTACGAACTTCCGGCGTCGTCCTGGGGTATCCCGGCGGCCGGGCCGTCCGACAGGCAGGGAGGAGGGCCAGGAGCAGGAGGAAAGCGGCGAGGATAGGATTGCGAATTGGGGATGCAGGACGCAGGATAGGGGATAAGGAACCGGCATGGGTGTCCGGACGGCCCGATGGCCCAACTGCCCATCTGCCCATCTGCCGAACTGCCGAATCCCCGAACTGCCGAACTCCCGAACTCACGCTACCGATGCCCCTCATCGGCTGACTCCGGAGCCGACCCGGAGGTCCGCCCGATGGACGACGATCCCGAGAACCTCCGAGGGACGCCGCCAGTCCACCGCTCGCCAGGCCCCGGACCGAAAGAGGCGGTCCAAGAAGGCCAACGTGGCCGGGTACGGATGGGCGATGACGACGACGGGCTGAGCGTCCCGGTGGGCACGGGCGACGACCTGCCGCCACCGGACGGGTAATTCCTCCGGCGAGGCGTCCGCATCGAAGAAGAGGGTCCGCCGCAGGCAGGGGACCCCGAGACGGTCGGCCGCATCGCAGAGGTGAGACCGGGCCGTCGTCCGGCTATCGAGGAAGAAACGTAAGCCGAGGTCCCGGCCGGCCCGGGCGACCCGGACCATCGTCGAGAGATCCTGGGAGGCCCGGGAGCCCATGTGCTGATTGAGGCCCACGGCGCAGGGAACGACTCGACGAGCGCGGGTCACAATCCGATAGACCTCGGCGTCGGCCATGCGGGCCGACACGGCCATCGGACCCGGGTCGACGTCCGGTCGGACCGAGGTCATCGGGAGGTGGATCAAGACGTCCCGGCCCTGACGACAGGCCTGTTGGGCCAGCCATTCGGCCCCGGCCCCGTCCGGGAGGACGGCGATGCTCACGAAGGCGGGCCACCGTAAGACGGTTTCGGCGGTCTCGGCGTCCCGGCCCATGTCGTCCATGACCCACACGACGGGTGCGTCCGACCGGTTCGGGAGCTCGGGAGTTCGGGAATTCGGGAATCCGGGAGTTCGGGAATTGGGGAGTTCGGCGCGGCCGTCGGACGATAGGACAGTCCGAGAGCCCGACGACACACGAAGATGGACGACGGGTGGGCCCGAGGCTTGCGGTCGGAGAGAAGAGGGGCTCGCCTGAGGTGGCGGTAGGGGACGGTGACCCTCGAGGACGATCACCAGCAGGGCGAAGGTCGAGAGGACGGTGCTTACCAAACTGAGGCTCAAGGCGCCGGTCGTCCGTGGGCTCATGCGGCCTTACGCGAGGGAAGCTTTTGAAGTTGTTCCCGGGCGAATTGGACGACCGCCGTCCCGCTGATGAAGCCCGTCTCGGCGTCCCAGCCCTCCTGCTGGTAGGCTATCGTCGGCGGCAGGCCGTCGGGCCCCAGCCATGCGCCCTGGACCCGGCGATAGCGAGCGACCGGAAGCCACAGGAAGACCTCCGCATTCACGGGGACGGTGTCATACCAGGCGGCCGTCCCCCGGGAGCGCTCCCCGACCGCGACGGCCCGCTGGGAGTCCTGCAGGATCGCCGACAGGACCTCGCACGCCCACCCGGTACTCCGGTCCTGGATGACGACGAGGGGGCCCGTATAGACGACGGCCTCCCGCTGGAAGCTGTAACTCCGGTCATAGGCCCGCTGAGACCCCTGGAATTGACCGCCCTTCCCCTCGGCCAGGAACAGGTTGGCCAGCCGCCAGGCCACGGCGGGCTGGAGCTCGGTGCAACCGCGCAGGTCCAGGACCAAGCCGTCCAGCCCACGAGCCTGCCACATGCGCAGGCGGTCCCGGATGGCCTGGTCACCGACCTCGCCGACTTCATACAGGCGCAGGTAGCCGACCCGCCGGTCGGCGTCATACTCGGCCTGGAACACGACCGGCGGCAGGACCTGGCGGACGAGGTCGACGTACTCGGGTTTATCGGCCCGTCGTCGCCAGACGGCCAAGCGGACCCGGCTTCCGGGCGCCCCCCGGAGACGATAGTACGCCTCGACGGCCGTCATCCGGACGGCCGGGGCGTCGTCGATGGCGTAAATGGCGTCCCCGGGGGCCAAGCCGGCCTCGGCCGCCGGACTGCCGGGCCATACGGCCAGGATCAGGAAGGACGACCGTCGGTCATCGATCAGGCGGAGGCCCACGTCGCCCTCGGGGGCGTTGTGATGGACCCAGAAGTCTCGGACCTCGGGCGTCAGGACGGACGTGTTCTGACCCAGGGCCTTGGCCATCCCGACGAGGGCGCCCCATCGGACCGCTCCGTAGTCCGGGGGCTCCACGTACTTCTGGTCGATTAGATAGAGGACTTCCGTGAAAATCTTAAAATACCGGTACGGCGGCTGGGCCTTCGTGTAGCGGGCCCACAACTGAAAGCCTACGACGGCCCCCGCCAGGAGGAGACCGCTCCCCAGGAGCCACCATCGCCATCGACGCATCGACAGACCTCCAAGATGCGGGGATACCCCATGCAGGATACAAGATGCAGGATACAAGATGCAAGATGAAAAAGTTCCGGGGACCCGATACCAGGCCCCGGGTCAACGTGTTCTGGACGCCGCTCACCAGTCCCCAGACCCAAAAGACGCCAGCCCCGGACTACCCGGCCAGACCGAGGAGACGCCGGACCCAGGCGAATTGCAGGACCGACTTCAGCAGATTCAGATGCCAGTCGAAGTGGGCCCGGGCCTGGACGACGCCCAGGATGCCGTCTCGCTGGACGAACTGGAGAAGCCGCTCGATCTGGCCGTCACTCAGGCGGGCGAACATCTTGCGGAGGGCATAGCCGGCCTGAATCTCCGGACCCAAGACCTGCCGGACGCGTCGTTCGTAAAGGGCCAGGTCGGTCCGGCGGAGGGCGTCCCGACGGAGGCATTCGGCAATGACCTCGGCGGCCACCTCCGCCCCGATCATGCCGTAGTAAATGCCGCCGCCCGTCGTCGTCTTGACCTGGCCGGCCGCTTCCCCCACGGCCACGACCCGGTCCGCCGTCATCGGGCCCTGCCAGCCCTGGGCGATGGGCTTGTAGTCCACGGGAACCTGGCGACGGGGATCGAGATCCCACGTGGCGCCGTATCGCGTCAGGAAATTCCGAAACAGGGGCTTGATAGGGGCTTCGGCCATCAGGCCGGCCCGGACCGTATCGGAATAGATGGGGACGGCCCAGGCGAAGGCACCCGGTGCCACGGTCCGGCCGATGTAGCAGGTCGTACAGTCCAGGGGTCGAACGACGGGCACGTGCGCCTGGGCCGCCCGCAGAAAGTCCAGGGGCCGCCCCAGGCCCAACCGCCGGTGGAACCGAAAGTTGACGCCGGTCGCCAGGACCAGGAGGCGGGCCTGTTCCCGAAAGGGCGCCCGGTCAGGCCCCTGGGAGCCTTCGAGGGTGACCCCCGCCGGCCCGACGTGGAGGGTCTGGACCCAATGACCCGGCAGGACGACGACGCCCCGAGCGGCGGCCCGCCGGGCCAGGGCCTCGTCCAGGCGGTCTCGGCGGACGGCATAGGCCAGGACGGTCGGATGACGATACAGGAAGCCCGTGTCGTTAGGACCGACGAACCGGACGGTCTGGACCTCCGTGAGGACGGTCTCTCGCGGCAGGTCCCAGCGCTGGAAGGCTTCGGCGCCCACGATGCCCGTGCAGACCTTACCGGCCCCGATGGACGGGCGATTGTCCAACACCAGGACCGCAAAGCCCGCCTCGGCCAAGCGTTCCGCCGTATGGAGGCCCGCCGGACCGCCCCCGACGACGATGACGTCCCATCCGTTCAAGCCGGCACCTCCCATCGCCGGACGGCCGCGACCCCGCTCGCAAGAGCGGGGCCGGGACGTCCATCCCGGATTCCTTATCTCTCCCGTGGCTTAGAGCCACGTCCCACGCCGCATTCATTTTGACGGAATCCCCTCGGGGATGACAAACTGAAGACCGGAGGCGTTCGGCGCGTGCGCATCGCCTTTATCACGCCGGGCTTCAGCGGTCATGAAGCCGACTGGTGCATCCCGGTCGTCCGGGACCTCGTCCGGGCGATGGCCCGGTCGCATGAAGTCCACGTCTTTGCCCTGCGGTACCCCTACCGCCGGGACCGATACCTCCTGGACGGGGCCGTCGTCGATGCCCTGGGCGGTGCCCGGCGGACGGGCTTCCGACGGCTGGTATTCCTCCAGCGGGCCTGGGCCTTCATCCTCCAGCAAGTCCGCCGATGGACCCCGGACGTCCTTCATGCACTCTGGGCCGACGAGCCGGGCTTCCTGGCCGTCGCCGTCGGCCGTCGCCTGGGAATTCCGACCGTCGTGTCCGTCATGGGCGGGGAGCTGGTCGCCCTGCCCGACATCGGTTACGGCGGCCAGCTCAGCCGCCTGAATCGGTGGCTCGTGCGTGCGGCCCTCCGGGGCGCGACCCGGGTAACCGTCGGGGCTCAGGCCGTGTACCGGCAAGCTGAGGCCTGGGTGTCGCCGGAGCGACTCTTGCGGCTTCCCCTGGGCGTGGATACCCAGCGGTTCCACCCCTACGCCGAGTCGGCGGGGCCGGCCCCATGGACTGAAGAGGGCATCCATCTCTTGCAAGTCGCCTCCCTCGTCCCCGTGAAAGACCCGGCGACGGCCCTGCGGGCCGTGGCGATCGTGGTCCGTCATCGCCCAGACGTGCACCTCCACGTCGTCGGCGATGGTCCCCTGCGGGACGCCCTTCGGGCGTCGGCCCGAGACCTGGGGCTCGAAGCGCACGTGACCTTCCACGGGGCCATTCCCCACGAGCGCCTCCCGGCCTACTATCGAGCCGCTCGCCTCTGCGTCCTCTCGTCCCGCTACGAGAGCCAGAGCATGGTCACCTTGGAAGCGGCCGCCTGCGCCCGGACGACCGTCGGCACGGCCGTCGGCCTGATCCCGGACCTCGAGCCGGCGACCCGGGCCGTCCCGGTCGGCGACCCCGAGGCCCTGGCCGACGCCCTGACCGCCGTCCTTCAGGAACCCGGCACTCTGGAGTCCATGGGGCGGGCCTGTCTGCAGGCCGTCGCTTCCGGGTATACCCTCACCCACACCGTGGCCCACCTGACGACGCTATACGAAGAGCTTCGGTAATTCGGCAGGTCGGCGGAGTCGATGGGCAGATGGGCAGGTCGGCAGATGGGCAGATGGGCAGATGGGAGTGAATGAATCCGAAGAGCTTTTCAGGAAGACTCATGAGAACTTAGAGAATCACGGCCATTGGGGGATTCCTATGGGACACTCGCCGGTCCGCTCCTACCGAGAGCTCCGGGTATGGCAGACAGCTATGACCCTGGCGGCTGAGGTATACCGCCTGACTCGAGCCTTCCCCCGGGAAGAGCGCTTTGGAATGACGGCCCAGGCCCGGCAGGCGGCTGTCTCCGTCGCCGCCAATATCGCTGAAGGCTACGGTCGGGAAAGCCTGCGAGACTATATCCGGTTCCTCCGGGTGGCCCAAGGTTCCCTGAAAGAACTGGAAACGCACCTGCTCCTATGCATCCGGGTCGGGCTTTTGGACGAAGCGCAGGCCCGGTCGGCCTTGGAAAGCTGTGACCGTCTGGGTCGGATGATCCACCGGTTGATTCAAGCCTTGCGTCGTTGGAAGGCGCATCACTCGCCGCCGGGGACCGCCTAAGGGGTAGGTCCCGTCCAAACGGCTCAGTAAATCTATCTGCCCACCTGCCCATCTGCCTATCTGCCGACCTGCCTATCTGCCCATCTGCCCACCTGCCGAATGGTCATCCCCAGCACCATCCAGAACAACAGGTAGGTCGGCGTGAAGCCGAGAAAGTAGTCCACGCCGCCGTGCAAAAGGAACGCCAGGAGGCTCCCGCCCAGGCCGACCCACATCGGCCCCGCTGGACCGGTCGCACCCCGCCGAAGCCGACCTATCGCCTGCACCCATCGGACCGCCACGGCGCCTATGACCCAAAGAAAGGCGGCCGTCCCGACCAGACCCAGGTCGGCCAGGAGCTCCAGATACAGGCTGTTGGCGTGAACCCGTTCGTCCCACTCGGCCATCCCCAGGTAGCGGCCGTAGAGGCGGCGGAAATTGTCAGGCCCGACGCCCAGGAGGGGCCGCTCGGCCGCCATTCGGAGGGCGGCCCGCCACAGGTCCGACCGCGGGACCGACGGCGGACGTCGGGGCATGTCGTCCCGGGGTCGGTCCGTCAGGGGCTCGGCGTCGGAGGCCGCCGGCCCCGGCCGGACCCGCACGACCGTCTCGGCCTCGGGCACGCCCCGGTGCCGAAATCCAAAGAGGCCGGGAACCGCCATGTCCCATGCGATGCGGTACTCCCCGGGCGGCAGGCGGACCGGTACGCTCACGGCCATCTGCAAGACCCCGTCGGGCGGCACGTCGTGGGGGATGCGAACCTCCGTCGGGGGCCACCGCACGACCCGTCGCCCGTCGGCGCTCAGCCAGCGATAGCCCAAAGCAAAGGGGCGCTCGCCCCCGGCACTCCATTCGACCCGCCCCGTGTTATAGACGGTCACGACGACCCTCGGGACCTCGCCGGACCCGACGTCCAGGACCGCCGGGACGACGTACCGGGCCCCGTACCAGCCCCGGTCGCTCTCCGTCCAGAGTCGAAGCCGAAATGTCGGGTTCCCCAGGAGAAGCCCGACCGTGAGAAGCCAAACTCCCGTGACAAGCCCGGCCAGGAGGACCAGCGGACGGTGCCGCAGGACAAACCCGCCCAGGGCGACCGTCCACGCCAGGACGGCCAGGAGAACCAGCAGGCCGGCCCGACTGAAGGTCAGCCCGACGGCGACCGTCCCGACGACGGCGGCGACCGCCGCCAGCCAACGCTGGAACCGGCGTTCGGCCGTCACGGCCCCGGCGATGGCTAAGGGGACGGCCATCTCGAAAAACATGGCGGCGATCGTGGCAAATTGAAACGTCCCGCTCAGCCGTCGCTGGCCGCCGATGAGGCTCGGCGCTTCCTTGAAGAGACTCAGCCAGGGGTCCAGGCGCCGTCCCCCCAGGAACTCACCCAGACCCAGGAGGGCGCTCACGCCCGCCCCGCCGACGACGGCCCTCAGGAGGCCCCGGAGCCGACGCTCGTCCCGGACCACACCGGCGGTCATCAGCCCCACGCCGACGCCCAGGAGGAATCGACCCACGAACTTCAGGGCCGCCCCCCGATAGGCCGGCGCCTCGAGGGCCGACCCGACGGCCGCCGAGAGGAAAACCGCCGCAGGGAGGAATAAGGGCATGCGGAATGCAGAGCGCGGAAGGAGATATCCCGGCCCCGGCCGCTCGGGAATCCGGGAGTCCGGGAGTCCGGGAATTCGGGAACTCGGGAGTTCGGGAATCCGGGAGTCCGGGAATTCGGGGGTTCGGGAGTCCGGGAGTCCGGGAGTCCGGGAACTCGGTCGAAAAGACGTCACCTGCCGCAACCCGGCGCCCAACGCCCGGACCCGGCCGAAGAGCCAGACCCCGAGGGCGGCGACCGCCCCCAGCTCGAGGCTCGTCCACCCGAGGCCGAGCAGGCGCACGAGGGGCCGGACCGTCTCAAAGGGCAGAAGCAGGGCCAGCAGGACGGCCCCCCGGTAGGACCACGCATCTTGCATCCTGCATCTCCTCATTCCCAACACGACATCTCTACGTCACGCTGACAACTTGATCGGGCCTTGACACGCCCAAAAGAATTCTTAGCTTAATACGGTAACATAGCAGGGTCCACGGGGCGGCCGATAGAGCGCCTGCGGACCGAATGGGACGGCAGACGAAGTCAGAGGCGGCGGTGTCCAGTCGCGCTCGTGAGGAAGTATGAGCCTGCGCCAGCTCGTAACCCGAATCGTGTAGGAGGTCGATCATGAAAGAAACGTGGACCCGACGGACGGTCGTAGGACTCGGGGCCTTCACGGCCCTCGTGGCCCTGGCCCTCATGCCCCGGGTGATCGCCGGCGACAGCGCCACGGTCAATGTCCTGGCCAACGTCGTCGGCACCTGCAAGTTCGTGAGTGGGGCGACCCTCAACTTCGGCAACCTGGACCCTTCGATAGGGACCGACGCCAACGCCACCACGTCCCTTCAGTTCTGGTGCACACGGGGGGCTTCTTACACGATCACGGACAACAACGGTCAAAACTGGAACGGTACGAATCAGCGCATGCAGCACGCGACTGTGCCGACTGAGTTTATCCCCTATTCCTACTGCTACTCGAGCGCTGGTCCTGCTCCCAGTCCGTGTTCGACCGATACAGGGTCGGACACCGGGACGGGCAATGGCCCCCAGAACCCCATCACCCTGAACATCTCGGGTACCATCACCGGATCCAACTACGTCAACGCCCTGGCCGGTTCTTACAGCGACACGGTGACGATGAACATCACGCCTTAACCGGTTTGCCGGGACCGACAGGGGCGGGGCGCATCGTGCCCGGTCCCTGTCGCCCGCTTCCCGGTGATGGTGCCCCATGCGCAGGTTCCCCGGTGCGGTTGTAGCGTTCCTGGTCTGCCTTGCCTTCGAGCTGGGCCTCCCCTCCTCGGGTCGGACGGCAGATACGGCGACGGTCGCCGTGTCGGCCCTCGTCGTCTCGGACAACGACTGTCGGTTTCGGCCCCGGTCCCCGACGGTAACCCTCAATTTCGGTACGCTGGACCCGGCGAATCCTATCGACAAGACGGTGACGGCGACGTTGACGTTTCGGTGCAGGGGCCGGGACCGGACGGTCGTGTGGGCCATCGAGGACGACGACGGCCTCTACGAAACGGGGCCAAACCAGAACCGTATGCGCCATACGACCGTCCTGACCGAGTTCATCCATTACACTTTCGACGTCATCCCTCGGACCGGGACGTCGCCCCGCAATCAGGACGTAAACGTCACCCTCACGGCCACCGTGCGGGGCGTGGACTATCAAGATGCCTTTGTCGGGAACTACGCGGACGTCGTTACGCTGACGTTGCTACCGTAATAAACGCAGAATGGGGATGCGGAATGAGAAAATCCAAGCCCCGCTCGTTAGAGCGGGGTCCCGAGCCGTTCGGGAATCCGGGAACTCGGGAGTTCGGTCGATTGGGGCCAGCCGTCACACCGGCGTTTTCCGTGTCTGGACGCCGCCCGTGATGGTGGCGTAGAAAAACACCGAGCGCCTGCCGTCATGCAGGCGTCTTCCAACACGCCCTCGGGTTTGCATCTCGTATCCTCATCCTGTATCTTGCAATCCCGTATCTTGCATCCTGGATACCCCGCGTCCCTCTCGTGACCCTGCGCTTGCAGGCGGGGCAGGGAGGAAAGCTGCCCATCTGCCCGACTCCCGCATGTCCGAACGGCTGAATGGCTGAGGATGGCTGAACGGCCGAAACTGCCGCCGGTCGCAACGGCCGTACCCCTACTGCTGTGGACCCTGGAAGCCGGCCTCGGGTCGATCCCGGCGTTTGTACAGGCCGCCGGGGCGTGGCGGGTGACGCCGATTCGGGTCGAGCTGGACGCCCGTACGCGCAGTGCCACCGTGACGGTCCTCAACGAAGGGGACGAGCCCCTGCACCTTCAGATGAAGGCCTTCGAGTGGGTCCAGGACGAGAAGGGGAACGATCAGTACAAAGAAACGGACGACCTCATCTTTTTCCCCAAGATCATGGAAGTCGGGCCGAACGATGCCCGCATCCTGCGGGTCGGTCTGAAGGCCCCGGCGGTCGCCAGGGAACGGACGTACCGCCTGTTCTTGGAGGAGATCCCTGCGCCCCGAAAGGCCGAGGGTGCTCAGGTGGCCATCGCCGTCCGTTTTGGCCTGCCGATTTTCGTGAAGCCCATCAAGGAAGAGGCCAAGGGCGTTCTCGATAGCGTGACCCTCTCCGACGGCCAGCTCAGCGTCGTCGTGCGGAACGTCGGGAACGCGCATTTCTTTATCGAGTCCGTCTCCGTCCAGGGGAAGGACGCCGGCGGGCAGGTGGTTTACGACCAGAACGTCAGCGGGTGGTACCTGCTCAGCGGAGCCGTCCGGACTTACACCGTCAAGGTCCCACCGGAAGTCTGCTCGAAACTGAGCCGGCTGGACCTCCGGGTGAAGACGGACCGGTTCGAGCTAAAAGGCGGTTTGGCCGTCCAAGCCTCGATGTGTACGGCCCCAAAGCCGTCCGGGGCGGACCGGGAGTCCACAAAGCCGGCGCCGTCGCCCCCGCCGCCGACGCCGCCCACTCCGCCGCCTCGGGAGCCGCCCCCGGCCCCAACGTCGGCCTTTTCCCTGATTCAGGCCCGGCGGCTGGACGAAGCCGTCCGGGTCAGCCTGGAACGCCTCCGCCAATGGTCCGGCCCGGGATGGCTTCTGCAGGTCGAGATCGCTTGCCAGCCGCAGACGATCGTCGAGGACGCCCCGAAGCTTCGGCCGCCCGAACGCGTTTATCTTCTGGCCCGGATGGTCGGCGGCCGGTCGTGTTATGCCTTAGCTTACGGCATCTTTCGGAGCCCCTCGGAAGCCCGGCAGGCCTTTGCCCAGTCGGTGGACGCCACGACCTTAGACCTGGCGTCCCCACCGGTCCCCCTGTCCATCACCGACGCTTTGAGAAGGTCCCAGGTGCCAGGTCCCCGATGAAGGACCCCGGCCCCATCTCAGTCGGCCCCGTTTCCTCATCTCCGGGCTTTCTTTCCTCCGAGCCGACCCCTCCGCTCCCGATACCCCACACCTACCGGCTGGGACCCGGGACCCAGGCGCCGGGCCCCTTCCCATCCCGCATCTCGCATCTTGCATTTTGTATTCTGTATCTCGCATCTTGCATCCCGGCCATCGCTCAACCGGCCCCCGAGGCCGTCATCGTCACCGTCGTCCTGAATCAGGAGTCGAAGGGCGAGTTTGTCGTCTACATGACGCCGGAGGGCGACTTTCTGGTCCGGGTCGAGGACCTCGAGGCGATGGGGGTTCGGGTACCCCCGGGGCCGGTCACGGAGATCGAGGGCCAGGCCTACCGGTCCCTTCGGTCCATCGCCGGGGTGAGTTTCGAGTTCGACGAGAAGACGCTGACCCTGCGCGTCACGGTCCCTCCGGCCCTTTTGCCGCCCCAGGTGTTCGACTTTCGCCCCCCGCGACCGCCCAACGTCTACTACCCCAGAGATTCCGCTCTCTTTGTGAATTATGACGTCACTTACGGGGTCGGGACCGGTCTTCAATTCCAGAGCCTGAACGGGTCCGGCCAGGTCGGCCTCCGGATTCGGGACGTCCTGTTCTTTTCAGACTTTTCCTACCTGCGGACGCCGACCTTTCAACGATGGGTCCGACTGACGAGCCAGGTCATCTATGACGGGCGGTCCTCGTTAAACCGTCTCGTCATCGGGGACTTCTCGGCGAGCTCGGGCGAGCTGGGGGGCACGCTCCCGTTGGGGGGCGTCAGCTTTGCTCGTGTGTACTCGATCAATCCCTACCTCATCCGATTTCCGACGTGGTCCTTTGTCGGGGCGGCGGACCTGCGTTCGACGGTCCGGGTTTCCATCGACGGTCAGCCCGTCCGGACGGTGGAGGTCGCCCCGGGGACGTTCGAGCTCCGGAACCTGTCCTACTATGGGGGGTTTCATGAACTGGAAGTCGTGGTCCGGGACGCCCTCGGGCGGGAACGGCGATTTCGGGAAACCTTTTACTTTACCGACGCATTACTGGGGCGGGGTAAGCAGGAGTTCAGCTACAGCGCTGGCTTCATCCGGGAGGCTTTTGGGGCAGAGAGCTGGCGATACCGGGACCTGGCGGTCCTGGCGTTTCATCGGGTGGGTCTCACCGACGGCGTGACGGTCGGCCTGCGGGCCGAGGGCCTCGTGCATGAGTTCTACAACGGGGGCCCCCTCTGGGCCGTCCGGGTCGGCCCCCTGGGCGTCCTGTCGGGGTCGGCCGCTTACAGCGTCCGGACGCAGGGAGACCGAAGACCCGGATGGGCCGCCAGCGTTCAGTATTTTTATCAGACCCGGCCCTTCGTCGTGGGGGGCTTCTTCCGGTACTTCAGCCGGGACTACGAGAGTCTCCAGACCCGACGCCTTCCCGAACGACCCCGGCAGGAGCTGGGATTCACCGCAAGCTGGGGGTCTTCGGTCGTGGGCTTTCTCTCCGCCGGCGGGACCTGGGTCCGACGCTGGATGGGTCCGGACCGGCAGGTCTGGACGGCGACTTACAATCGGACCCTGCTCCGGCGGCTGAACCTTATCGTGAACTTCCAGCGGGTCCGGGAACAGAGGACCTTCTGGCAGGTCCTGGGGACGCTGAACCTCTACCTGGGTCCCCGGGTCACCGTC
Source organism: bacterium HR11 (assembly GCA_002898535.1). NCBI lineage: Bacteria > bacterium HR11. The sequence continues at coordinate 1,511 of BEHN01000018.1, read as the reverse complement.
ACGGGTCGATACGAGCGGGGTTCGGCCGAGACGGGTCAGGGCATCCAGGTCCAGAACATCCCGCCCGTCGGGGAGGGCCTGGGGTTCCGGGCGGCGGCCCAGCGGACCGAGACGGGCGGCGGCGTCCTCTACGCCGGGGAGGCTTTTGTACAGTGGAACGCACGGTACGGGACCTACCGGGGGTTCCTGCAGGGCTTTTGGGGCGACCTGGGGCGTCAGTACACGCTTCAGCTCTCGGCGGCCGGGTCGCTCGTTTACGTCGGCGGCACGCTGGCCTGGGGGCGGCCCATCGTGGACAGTTTCGGCGTCGTCCAGGTCGGGGACCTGGCCGGGGTGCGGGTATACGTCAACAATCAGGAGATCGGTCGCACGGGGCGGTCGGGCAAACTCCTGGTCCCCCTCCTGAGCTCTTACCTGGACAACCAGATATCGATCAACGACAAGGACATCCCCCTGAACTACCGGGTCGGGGAGGTCGTGCGCTTCGTCTCGCCGCCGCTTCGGAGCGGCTCGCTGATCCGCTTCGACGTGCGGCCCTTCCAGGCCGTCACGGGGGTCCTGAAAGTCCGTTACGACGGGCAGGTCGAGCCGGTCGAGTTTCGAGAGGTCCGGATGACCGGCGAGGGCCTCCAGCTCGTGATCCCGACCGGCAAGGGCGGGGAGTTCTACGTCGAGGACGTCCGGCCCGGGTCGTATCGGCTGTCTTTTGAGCACCGGGGGCGCACGTGTATAATGGACGTCGTCCTGCCGCGGTCGAGCGAGATCATCGTGGACCTGGGAGAAGTCGTCTGTGAGGTCCGGTAATTCGGTGTGCGGTGCTGGGTCCCTGGGGTCCCGAATCCAGTCCCTCGGCCCTTTTCATCGGGTCCAGCCGTTCGGGTAGGCTCTGGTACGATGGAAATTCGGCTTCACCCTCATGCCCGGGAGCGTATGGTCGAGCGAGGCGTGACAGAGGAGGAAGTCCGAATGACCGTTACGAATGGGGAACAGTTCCCGGCCAAATTTGGCCGAAAGGGCTTCCGGAGGAATTTCCCCTTTCACCAGACCTGGCGGGGCCGGTATTATCGCTAGGACTTACGCAGTTGGGATGAGTTCCATCGATGGGCTGAGCCTCCCGCATGTCGGCGGATGGCGAGTAGCGAATGGCGAATGGCGAGTAGCGAATGGCGGATGGCTCATATTAGCTCATGGCTCATAGTCCCATGAGCTATCAGCCATGAGCTATGAGCCAATAGGGGCCATGAGCTATGACCCATGAGCTAAGCCGGTCTCCAAGCGGTCGGACTCTTGACCAGACGGTGAAAGACGGGTAAAATGTTATCGGCCCTCGGGAGGTCCCCGTCGTGACGACCCTGAGCCTGAAGTTCCGGTTTTCGCCGGTCCCCGAGGTGGACCGCCTGCTCGAAAAGTGTGGGGTGATGGTCCGGGCGGCCGTCGCCTGGGCCCTGGAGAACGGCAAGACGGCGACCCACACGATGGTCCAGGCGCTCTATCCGTCCTTCCGGGCTCGC